>CAYUAE010000009.1:0-2474 GCA_964442675.1 uncultured Methylomarinum sp. | reverse complement strand
CCGCTTGAGCACGGATTGGACGCTTTGCAGTCCGCTAAAAATATGTCATATTGTGGCAGAACCAGGAGGCTGCCGGGTTTAGGGATTCGAAACGAGACGCGTGGGAAATCGGTCCATTTTTCCGCTGTCGCAGTAGAATCCTCCTGAATCCGACAGCCTCCAAATGTAGAGGTTGATTGATCAGCCTGAACCTAAAGCCCAGGAAAGAGGGAAGATTAACGTCATGAAAACCCCAATTGATATTGCAGTCACAGGTGCGGCTGGTCAGATTAGTTATTCATTACTGTTTCGTTTGGCAGGCGGCGCCCTGTTTGGACAGGAACAGCCGATTAACCTGCGTCTTCTGGAAGTGACGCCCGCCATGGATGCGCTGCGGGGGGTAGTCATGGAATTAAATGATTGTGCCTATCCGTTATTGCACAAAATTGTGGTGACCGATGATCCCGCAGAAGCCTTCAAAAATGTCGATTATGCATTTTTGATTGGGGCCAGGCCGCGTGGCCCGGGTATGGAGCGGCGTGACCTGTTGGAATCGAATGCCGAAATTTTTGCCACGCAAGGGCGGATTTTGAATGATGTAGCGCATCGGCAGGTCAAGGTTCTGGTGACCGGCAACCCCGCGAACACCAATGCCTATATTGCGATGAACAATGCACCAGATCTGGCGCCGGAATGTTTTAGTGCGATGACCATGCTCGATCATAATCGCTCAATCAGTCAGCTGGCTGAAAAATGTGGCGTAACCTGTAATGAAATCAAAAATATTGTAGTCTGGGGCAATCATTCTGCCACTCAATATCCCGATTTGCATTATGCAAAGGTAAAAGGTCAGCCTGCGCTGACGCTGGTCGGTGAGGAGTGGTTTGAAAATTATTTTATCCCAACCGTACAGCAACGGGGTGCCGCCATCATCAAGGCGCGCGGACAATCGAGTGCGGCTTCAGCAGCAAACGCCGCGATTTGTCACATGAAAGCCTGGGTCAGAGGGACACCGGAAGGTGACTGGGTGAGCATGGCTATTGCTTCGGATGGAAGTTATGGTATTGAAGAGGGGCTGGTGTTTTCCTACCCTGTAACGGTGAAAGACGGTCAAATCAGCATCGTGCAGGATTTGCCTATCAATAAGTTCAGTCGAACCAGGCTGCAGATTACCGAAGCTGAACTTAAAGAAGAGCGCAATGCGGTTCGGCATCTGCTGCGATAGTTTGCGATGGGCTGATTAAAGTCGACTGAGCAGGTTCTTCCTTAGTAAATGCAAAAAAAACAGGCTGCACCCGGTAAGGTGCAGCCTGTATCACAGGAGAGAAATCTCGCTACAACAAAACTAAGGTCTGGTTTTATAGGCGGAATTACTGCTGTCTTCTGCGATCAACTGCTCTGCTTTTACATATTTTGTATGTTCGGAACTTTTTACTGCATACATAACGCCAGCAAAAACAACAACTAACCCAGCAATATAAATCCAAAATTTATCAGGACCATTATTTTCTTCACTCATGTTATTCACCTCGTGTTGTATTGTTTTTGTAAAGGAGCAATAACAATACTAAAGGTAAGGTTTTTGTTTTTTGATTCAGATCAAGTTTTGTTGTTTTTGAAGGGTGGATATTTTGAGGTTGGATTACAAGAAGGGCTGTGTGTTGTATCTCATTTGCTGAAACAGTTTTGTCCGATGCTGATTTATGCTGCACTGCCACCGATTTTTTTAATCCACTGGGCGCTTTTGTCAATGAGTTCCTGATAGACTGACTCCTGGCTGCGCTTAAGGCGCTTTAACAGTTTAAATGAATGATCGGCGCCTTCGATCACTACCAGTTCCGGCGGTGGATTCAGGTTTTCCAGAATAGGTTTGAAAACAGTCAGATCACAGAGCGAATCCCGACTGCCTTGGAAAAACAGCATGGGAGAGTGGATGGCATTAAGCTCCTGGCTGCGGGGTTTTTCAGTTTTGCCCGGGGCGTGTAGCGGATAGCCATAAAGAATCAATCCACCAAAACCATCGATTTTTGCCGCCAGTAATGTGGCATAGCGGCCGCCCATGCTTTTGCCGGATAAAAACAGTTTTTCCCGCGGCGCCCCCGTTTGCGCCATGACCGCATCAATGACCGCCAGCCAGGTATCTTCCAGAACCGTCGGTGTATTCGGTGCCGTGCGGCCTTGTTCCAGATAAGGAAAGTTGAACTTGACCGTCATGATGCCATGCTCGGCGATGCCATCATGCAGGGCGCTGATAAATTCAGAATGCATGTCCTTGCCGGCACCTGGCGCAATCAGCAGGATATGCTCATAGTGATCGGGAATATGCCAGATGGCGCTGACGACGGCTTTTTCATTGACGCGGATTTTATGGGTTTCTGTATTCATTGTGATAAAAAAAGTTTGACGAATTTAAAATCTACTTTATAATACGCGCTCTTTCTTCGGAGCGGTAGTTCAGTTGGTTAGAATACCGGCCTGTCACGCCGGGGGTCGCG
>CAYUAE010000008.1:8802-26003 GCA_964442675.1 uncultured Methylomarinum sp. | reverse complement strand
GCAAACACCGGCTGTCTGGATTTATAAACCTGATCGATGCTGCTGCTTACGCTATTGGCATTGGAAATATTGCTGGCCACCAGATTTAAACGCAGGTTCTGTGCATTCATGCCACTGCCGGCAATATCAAAGATTTTCATGGTCATGCTTACTGTCCTTTAATTGCTGTCATCAATCCGGAAAATTTGCCATTGAGAAAGCGCAGGCTGGCCTGGTATTGCACCGCGTTTTCAGCATATTTAGCCTGTTCGATATGCTCTTCCACGGTATTGCCATCTAACGAAGCCTGCTGAGGATTGCGGTATTTAAGCTCGCCGCCCAGCCATTGCTGATCCGGCACGATATGCCGTTGCTGCGTTTTTTCCAGACTGATATGAGAAGACTGCTGCCGTAAAACCGCTTTAAAATCCAGATCCCGCGCCTTATAGTCAGGCGTATCGGCATTCGCCAGATTGGCGGCTAAAAGTTCGCTGCGTTTTTCCCGCAGCATCAACGCATCAGGATGAAGACCTAAAGCTGATTGAAAGTTAATTGCCATAACTGTCACCATTTTGTCTTTTTACAAATGACAAGCAGTTTATGTACCAACTTTTATGAAGAATTCAGAAAAACAGGGAGGTGTGTAAAATGGCGGCGTGCACTTACTGTTTCTTGCGATAAAAGCGCGCGCCCCCCATTCTGACAGGTTCAAATTGTGTTAATGTCTGTGGCATGGCTTCAGTACTGCTGAGAAAGATAGTACCGCCCGGCTCCAGAGCATCCGCCATGCGCCGTAGAATATCGACTTTAATCGGCTCAGGAAAGTAAATCAGTACATTGCGACAAAAAATAACGTCGAAACGGCCTAATACTGAAAAGGGTTTGAGCAAATTGAAGGGTTGGAACTTGACCCGGTTCGTAATCTCTGGATTTAAACGATAACCGTCGGCAACCGGTGAAAAATAATGCGCTTTAAAGTAATGATCCAAGCCTCTGGATATAGCAAGCTCACTATAAACTGCCTGCCGGGCTTGTACCAGAACTGCTTCGGAAATATCGGTACCGATAATTTGCACGTTTTTCGGCTTACCCAGCTTTTGGATGACGCGTTCTACACACATACTGATAGAATACGGCTCCTGCCCTGTCGAACAGGCCGCCGACCATATTTTGACAGAGCCTTGCTTGCGCTCGAGCAGCTCGGGCAACACGTAATCCTGTAACACACTAAACTGCACAGAATCTCTGAACCAAAATGTTTCATTGGTCGTCATCGCATCCACAACGGCCACTTTAAGCTGTTGTGACATCGGCTTTAATGAACTCAGGCCTTGTACCAATTCGGAAAAAGACGCCAGATCAAATTTTTTCAACACGGGTGACAAACGGCTCTGTACCAGATATTGCTTGTTTTTACCCAGATCTATTCCACTATTTTCAACCAAAAAATCACAAATAGCCTGATAGTCCTGCGCCGAAATATCCATCTTAAGTATGCTCTGCCATTAATGTAATCATGCTTTTTTAACACGCACTAAAACAATGCTTCCTAGCTCTTATATTTTGCATGATACCGTTTCAACTGATTTTGGATCGTTTTTATCAATTCGTCAGGCTCAAATTTAGCCAAAAACTCATCGGCGCCGACCTTTTCCACCATTGCTGAATTAAAGACACCACTCAATGATGTATGCAAAATCAAATAAACACTCTTCATAACCGGATCATTTTTTATTTTTGTCGCCAGGGTATAGCCATCCATCCGCGGCATTTCAACATCAGAAATGATCATGGTGTAATACTCCGAAATATCTACCCCCTTCTCGACTAATTCCTGTAAATGCTCCCAAGCCGCCAAGCCATCTTTATACAATTCACATTCCAGTCCAACCTGTTCACACACTTTTTTAACCTGATTCCGCGCCACCAATGAATCATCGACAACCAGCACCCGGTCTTCCGCCTGACTTAACCCTGCCTCGACCAATTCTTCCTGAGCCTCTTCTCTTGAACCGATGACCTCCTTCATCACCTTCTCGACATCGATGACCTCGATCAATTCATTTTCAAATTCTGTCACCGCCGTCAAATAACTGTCTCGTCCACTGCCTCCCGGCGGCGCATTGACAGCATCCCAGCCGATATTGATGATACGGTCAACTGAGCCCACCATAAAGCCCTGTACACCTCGATTGTATTCAGTCACAATCACATAAGACCCCTCGCCCCGATTAAGTGGCGGCATGCCAATCGACATGGCCAGATCCAATACCGGAATGGTTTTGCCGCGTAAATGAGCGACACCACAGATGACCGAATTCGACTTTGGAATCTGGGTAAGCTGTGGACATTGAATGACCTCCTGCACCTTAAATACATTGATACCGAACCGCTGCCGTCCATTCAATTTGAATAACAACAATTCAAACCGATTGTGACCGGCCAGCTTTGTTCGTTGATCGACACCATCGAGTACTCCAGCCATGCTAAAAACCTCATTACACTTTTTATTATTTAATCCCAGGGAAGCCCTGGCTCCCAAAACCTTCCCTAAAGTATAGCGAGCTTCCAGCATTTTACTCTATTTTTTATGGCCCGATTTATGCTTGATATTTTTTAACTTTATTTGACAAAAAACTGACGCACATGATCAGGACTTTCATATTCAGCATCAGCCTTATCTTTTTCAGCCCGTTGCTGTATGCCGGAAAATTTCAGGACTTACAGGCTGTTCAAAACTTATTTAAAACGTTTCTTGATACGCAGCTGGCTAAAAATGTCGCTGTTACCGATGATGTTACGATCAGTTATCAACTATCAAAGCTGGACAATCGGCTGAAACTCCCCGCATGCGCTCAAAGACCAGAGGTTTTTGTCCCGAAAGGGCCATTGAAAGCGGGAAGAAATACATTGGGAATACGCTGCCGCGCCAATAAGGGATGGACAATCTATAGCAGTGTCACGATCAAGATGATCAAACCCGTTCTGGTTATGGCGCAATCACTTAACCGCGGCGAACAACTGACAAAACAGCATTTGCGTTACCAAAAAATGGATATCGGCTTATTGCGCCAAGGCTATCTAAGCAATCCTGAAGCGATTTTAAACAAACAAGCCAAACGCTACTTATCGGCAGGGACGCTGGTCAACCCACGTTTTTTTGAAGCGCCTGACCTGGTCAAGCGCGGTGAAATCGTCAAAATTCAGGCCAAAAGCCCCTCTTTTCAAATCAGCATGGCTGGCATTGCCTTGATGAGTGGAAAAAAAGGACAAAATATACGCGTTAAAAACATCGCTTCAAAACGCATCATTCAGGCACGCGTCGCCAAACCAGGCCTGGTGACAATTTTTTGACCCAATCGAATAATAAAAACATAACACAGGGGGGTTACAAAAAAATGACCTATTCATTAAAGTTATTGATTAAAATGCCGATAACTACTACAGAAAAATAGTCACTGGAGATTCTCATGGCAATTAATCCAATAACCGGGAAAAACACACCGCTTGTGACAACAGGCTCAAATACAAAAAAAGACACTGTCGATCAGGCGACAAAAAAATCTCCTTCGGCACGACCGGAGTTTGATAGCTTTGATGCAACGGCTGTCAGCCAGAAAATAAAACAGGCGCTGGCCAGCAATACCTCGTCCGTACTGAACGAGGAAAAAATCAATGCGGTCAAAGAAGCGCTGCAACAAGGTAATTATCAGATCGATGCCGATAGCATTGCTGAAAAAATGCTGCAATTTGACAACCCATTTAACAGTGCATGATTATGATCAAAAAAACCTATCCGATTACTGAAACGCTACTGACGCAAGGGTATAAGCTGAACCAGGAATTGCTGAGTATTCTTGAACGCGAAGCGGAAAAGCTGAACAGTCGCCAGGATGCCGCGACTATTGCCCAACTTGCCGAACAGAAAAAACACGTTTCACAACAACTCGAACAATTCAGCCTGCAATTAACGCAGATTTTGGCAACTGAAGCACTTGAACTGACATCTTCTGGCGTCCAGGAATATTTCGCCAGGGCCAGGTCTGCAAACCTGCCGTTAAAACAAGGCCTTGAAACCTGGCAGAAAATGACTCAACTGATCAAACGATGCCAGCAGTTGAATGAACAAAATGGCGCAAGTATCGCACTTTTAATGCGACATAACCAACGCATTCAACAGATTTTTCGCGGCAACAGCCCATTTGCGACAACCTATACCGCAAAAGGCTCGACCACGGCTACACATATTTCTCGCGCGATCGCCTCAGCTTAACGACAAAACGATACTTAATGCTTAGAAGGCGGTTTTTCCTTTCTGAGGCAAGGAAAAAGATAACTTTATGCATAGTGTTCACCGCATAAATCTTTGATTTGTTCTACACTGCATTAAAAAACAATTGAAAACATCGTGCTTATGTTGAAAACAATAAAAAAAATTTTTGCGCGTTCAGCCGACGCTCCCTTGCAGCATGACAAAGAACTTGAACCTGCGCCGAGGAAAGCCGGGCCTAATTTTGTTACTGACCCGTTCCGGATCAACACGATTTTAAAAAAACTGGAAAACAACGCACAATTGTGCACTATTACATTTTCCGACCAAGGCGAAAAATTCACCTCTTCAATTCTGGCCGTCCACCCTAAACGACAAGAAATCTTATTGGATGAATTAGTCCCCGCCCATGGAAATACATTACTTGAGCAAAAAAAGGGCTGCAAGCTGTCAGCCTATTTAGAAGGAATCCACCTTGCCTTCACACTAGAAGACCTGACCCCCGTCACACACCAGGGCGAAAAACATTACAAAACCGCTTTGCCACAGCGAATTTATTATCCGCAACGGCGAAAATCGCCGCGTGTTCCAATTCAGTCATTACGCATTGCATTTGCCGGCATCAGCAGCATAAATAATGCCACGGTTGGCGGACAACTCTATGACCTGAGCCGAACCGGCATTGGCGTCAACTTAAGCGACAATCATGCACGCATCAAACGTGGCGATCAGTTAATCCGTTGCCATATTCGGCTTGATGAGTACCGAATAGATTTCGATCTACATGTGCGTTTTGTAAAAAAGGCTCCACAAAACAAGATCAATCTGGGTGGTTTTTTTGAAAATCTGTCCAGCCGGGATCAAAAGCGCTTGTCTGCATTTGTCGCACAACTGGAACGGCAATACATTCGGCAGACTAAAAACAATTGACCTGCATACCACCCGATAGCATACACACACTCACAGCAGGCTCTTGCTGGCGACCTCATACACATCGCGCGAAATAGAATCGATCTGCATAATCCGCTGTAATTGCGCTTTCATCTGCTGCTGACGCAAGGTATCGAAACGACGCCATTGCGTCAATGCAGCCAGTAAACGCGCGGCAACTTGCGGGTTGATGACATCCAACGCAATAATCTGATCGGCCAGAAATTGATAACCTGCACCATCACGCCGATGAAAATGCACGGGATTGGCCTGACTGAATGCGCCAATCAACGCCCTTACCCGATTAGGATTCTTCAGGTCGAAAGCTGGATGCCGAGCCAGAGCCTGCACGCTGTCAAAAGCATTCGCAGCAGGACTACTCGCTTGCAGACTGAACCATTTATCAATTACCAGTGCTTCATCCTGCCACTGCTGGTAAAAATCGGCCAATGCTGAATCTTTTTCAGGATGCCGACTATTGACGATGGCGCTTAGCGCCGCCAGCTGATCGGTCATATTCCCCGCTTTAGCATATTGTTCTGTCATCAGGCCATAGACGGATTCTTTTTCCAGGCGACTTAAATAATTCAGACACTGGTTCTTGATCCGTCTGCGACCGATGGCGTCACTGCTGAAATCACCCGATTCGTCGCGGTGAAACTCATGATAATAGCTTAAAAATGTGTCTTCTAACGCTTCAGCCAAAGCCTTGGCCACAAACTCCCGGGCTTGATGAATGGCATCGACATCGACCACATCCATCTGCTCTGACAAATAACTTTCTTCCGGCAATGTTAGCAACAGGGCCAGATAAGACAAATCCTGCCAGGATTGCTTGAGAATGGTGGCAAAAGCATCTGTCAATAATGCGCTCATTTTCAAGGATCTGCCGTTCTGAATATCACAGGCCAACCCTAAAATAACCTGGCTGGCCAGTTGTTGCCCGGCCTCCCAGCGATTGAAGCTGTCGCTGTCATATTGCAGCTGAAACGCCAGCTGCGCCGGTGTACGATTCAGCCGTAATTTAAGCGGCGCTGAAAATCCTCGTAGCACAGACAGCAATGCGCCTTCCGGCACATGATTCAATACAAACGATTGTTCGGCTTCAGTCAGCGACAATGTCACCTGCTCTGAAGACGCTATACCCTCTATCTCTACGACAAGCGGCTGACCATCACGACCTATCAGCCCAATCGTCACCGGAATATGCAGAGGTTGTTTGTCGGGCTGGCCCGGTGTCGGCGGACAGGTTTGAGAAAAAACCAGCCGAAGCTGACGGTTTTCGGCATCATAATGTTCTTCCAATGCCAGTTCCGGCGTACCCGCCTGCGAATACCAGCGTCTGAACTGGCTTAAATCGACCTGATTGGCATCTTCCATGGCTTTGACAAAATCATCACAGGTTACCGCCTGCCCATCATGACGCTCGAAATAAAGATCACAACCTCGCCGAAAACCATCAGCCCCTAAAAGGGTATGCAGCATTCTGACCACTTCCGCACCTTTCTCGTACACGGTCAGGGTATAAAAATTATTGATTTCGATATAGGAATCCGGCCGAATGGGATGAGCTAATGGGCCTGCATCTTCAGCGAATTGTCGGGTTCTGAGCATTTTGACATCTTCAATCCGCTTAACGGCACGTGACGTTTGATCAGCCGTAAATTCCTGATCCCGAAAAACGGTGAAGCCTTCTTTTAAACTGAGCTGAAACCAGTCTCGACAGGTGACGCGGTTACCGCTCCAGTTATGGAAATATTCATGCCCGATGACGCCTTCTATATGCTCATAATCGGTATCGGTCGCCGTATCCGGCCGCGCCAGCACAAACTTGGTATTAAAGATATTCAGGCCCTTGTTTTCCATCGCGCCCATGTTGAAATGACCAACGGCCACAATCATGTACAGATCCAAATCATATTCGCGGCCATATACCTGCTCATCCCAGCGCATGGCTTTTTTAAGCGACTGCATGGCATGATCACATTTATCCAGGTCATGTGCCTCGACATAAATTTCAAGCGTGATCTCGCGCCCGGATTGTGTGATAAACCGATCATGGATTTTTTCCAGTTGGCCTGCGACTAATGCAAACAGATAACACGGTTTGGCGAACGGATCCTCCCAGGCGACCCAGTGTCGATTATCCGGCAAGTCACCCTGATCGATTTTATTGCCATTAGATAACAGCACGGGATAACGCGCTTTATCAGCCTCCAGCCGCACCTTGAAACGACTCATCACATCCGGCCGGTCGATAAAATAGGTAATCTTGCGGAACCCTTCTGCCTCACATTGCGTGCAAAGCATCGTATTGGACAGATACAAGCCTTCGTAAGCGGTGTTGGCGGCCGGATTGATGCGGTTGACGATTTCCAGTGTAAACACGCTGTCTTGTGGCACCTGAAAAATAATCAGGCTTTCGGCAGTCTGCCGATATTGTTCTGCATTCAACGCCTGTCCATCCAGTTTTACGCTGTCCAGTTGCAATCCTTCTCCCATTAACACCAGTTCAGTACCTTGTCGTTCACTGGCAGGATTTCGCCGCATTGTCATATTCGAGGCGACCTGGGTATTATCGGCATCCAGTTTGAAATCCAGCGCAACCTGGTCAATCAAATAATCAGGAACGGTATAATCTTTCAAATAAATCGTTTTCGGGTTTGCGTCTTTCATATCTCTTCCATCAATCCTGTTTTTTAGCGGCATAGGTCAATAATAACCCCCATGCAATTAACCATGATACCCCGCCCAGGGGCGTAATCATGCCTAACTTGGGCCAATCCAATAACACCAGCAAATATAAACTCCCGGAAAACAATACAATGCCGGCAAACATCAAGCGTCCTGCCCAATGCAACAAGACATTGTCTTCACTTTGCTGTTGAACCAGCGCCACCAGCCCCAAACCTAAGGCATGCCACATTTGATAGCTCACCGCTGTTTTATAAACAGCAAGCATCTCAGCTGTCAGTACGGTTTTTAATGCATGTGCACCAAAAGCGCCCATCGCCACCGCTAATGCGCCGCTCAATGCCGCTAATGCCAGTAAAGGTGAACGCATCAGACCTCCTTCAGCCGAGGCATCAACTGCACCAAATTACACGGTTTTGTGCGACTGTCGAGTTGGTGTACGATAATTTCATCCCACGCCGTACGGCAGGCATTAGATGACCCAGGCAAACAAAAAACATAGGTTCTGTTGGCGACACCGGCAACGGCTCGAGATTGAATGGTCGAGGTTTTAATCGTATCCCAGGACAGCATCCGAAAGACTTCGCCAAACCCATCCAGCACCTTATCCAGCAATGGCGAAACCGCCTCCGGCGTCCCATCGCGGCCGGTCACCCCGGTACCGCCTGTCGTTAAAACCACATCGACCTCGGCGTCGGCAATCCAGGCCGAAACCCGCGCGCGTATTTGATAAATATCATCGGCCACAATGCTTTTCTCATAAACCTTATGTCCAGCACTGCGAACTCGCTCGCATAATGTATTTCCGGATACATCATCCGCCTCAGTACGGCTGTCAGATACCGTCAACACGCAGATATTCAACACTTTTGCTTTTATTTCTGTCATTTCAACACCAAAAAGAATGCATCACCACCGCGCTGAATATTGATCAGCAACGGACTCGCTGGCCTGACAACTTTCGTCAGCTCCTCCAGATTATGCACACGATAGCGATTGGCCGACACGATAATATCGCCCGGCCGCAAGCCGACATGCCAGGCATAAGAACCGGTATGAATTTTTTCAAACATAACCCCTTCAACCCGGCCTTTTGGGCTATTTGTCAGCACTGTTCCGACCAACCGTTGATGTAATGTGTCGCCGGCTATGATCTGTTTTTTCGGTTTCCCGATCACCGCCTGAATGCGTTTTTCTTCATTGCCCCGAATCACCTCAAGTTCGACCACATCCCCCACTTCCATCAAACCGATCATATTCCGAATCTGCGCACTGTTTTTAATCGAACGCCCATTGACACCCGTGATAATATCACCCGGTTCCAATCCGGCCTTGGCGGCGGCAGAATCAGACTCGACCCGGCTGACGACTGCGCCATGCCGGCTTTTCAGACCAAATGCCGCAACCAGCTCTGATGTCAGATCCTGGGTCGTAACGCCTAAGCGTCCGCGCCGGACTTTACCATGCTCAACCAAGGCATCGACCAGTGTCATCACCATATTGGCAGGAATCGCAAAGCCAATCCCGACATTACCGCCATTCGGCGCTAAAATTGCGGTATTCATGCCAATAAACTCACCACGTAAATTGACCAGCGCACCACCGGAATTACCGGGATTGATTGAGGCATCGGTCTGAATAAAATCTTCATAGCCTTCAATTCCCAGGCCTGAACGCCCCAAGGCGCTGATGATCCCGGATGTCACCGTTTGTCCTAAGCCAAAAGGATTACCAATGGCAACGACGAAATCGCCGACTCTTAACCGACTGGAGTCGGCTACCTTCAATGCCTTCAAGCCATCGGCCGGAATTTTTATCACTGCAACATCAGCTTCAGCATCTGCCCCGAGCAATTTAGCATCAAACTGCCGGCCATCTCGTAAAGTAACCTGGATCTTATCGGCTTGATCAATAACATGATTATTAGTGACGACATAGCCTTTTTCGGCATTGATGATAACGCCGGAACCCAAACTGTTACGTCGTTGTTGCGGCCGATTGGGAATCTGGAAAAAATAACGGAAAAACGGATCGTTCATCATCGGGTTATTCCGTACCGCTTTAGTGGTCGAGATATTAACCACCGCCGGCATGGTTTTTTCCAGCATGGGTGCTAATGAGGGTAATGCCTGTCCCTCAACAAAAGCGGGAAGAATATTTCGAGCCAATGCCGGACTGAAAACACCGGCTACCAACAACGCTATCACAACAAGCCAGAGGGCTTTTATTTTCATATATCCTCATCCATTGATTATTCGGAAATTGCCAACGGATTAACTTAACTGCCTGCAACCCGACAACAACTCATAAGTTATAGTGCCATACCCTATAATGGCAAGGCTTAAGTTAATCCCATAAATGCATATTTTGATCTATCATTATATCAGCGTTCTAATATAGTCAGGATTTTTCCAAACATACGCGCATCATGAAACTATGACAATTGAAATTCCGTCAGCGGATGCCAGTCTTATTCGAACCTTCTTTCCCCTCTGTCATCTACCGCAAAAAAGTTTCAAAAAACTTTGCAGCCATCTTGATATCAAAACAGCACAAGCGGGCGAGTTCATTTTTCAACTGGGGCAAGAACAAAATCAGCTGATTTATTTGCTTGACGGTAAAATAAGTTTACAGTTAAAGGAGTTTGAACTGGAATCTGTTCAGGCAGGAACGGAAGCGGCGCGTTTTGCCCTGGCCCATCAAATTCCGCGCAAAGTTAATGCTTGCGCAGAAACAGCGCTACGTTATATCTGTCTGGATGCCGCAGTCTTACACACACTACAACAAAATACCACAACCGAGGATTCAAGTGAGATGATTGTTGAGGAACCTGAAGAAAACGGTGATGACTGGATGACAACACTGCTAAAGTCACCGATTTTTCGTGCCTTACCGCCTGCAAATTTGCAGCGCATCCTGATCAACCTGAAATCAATGGAATTCAAACAAGGTGAAACCATCATCAAACAGGGTGAGCCCGGCGATTTTTATTATCTCATCAAACAAGGAGAATGCTTGCTTTTGCGTCAACCCTCACCAAAACTCAAACCCATCAAGTTAGGTGAGCTGAAAGCACAGGATACATTTGGCGAAGATGCCATTCTTTCCGGCAACCCCCGCAGCGTTTCTGTCATTGCAAAAACCGATGTGTCATTACTGCGCCTGGATAAAGAAAATTTTATTGAACTGATCAAAAAGCCTTCATTAAAATTTATTACTCTCGAACAGACTCAGCAAAAACTCGCACAAGGTGGTATTTTGATCGATCTTCGTACGACCGAAGACTTCAAGCAACAGCATCTGCCAAACAGCATCAACATCCCTTTCTTTTCTTTACGCATGCATTTAAAAACACTGGATCGAAAACAACCGGTTATCGTGGTTTGTGAAGATGGAAAAACAAGCCAGGCCGCGGCTTTTTTGTTACTGCGTAATAAATTTGATGCATCAATCCTCGAAGGGGGAATGATGGCTGCAGACACATCGACTCAAAGCGCACCAGCTTCTTTTTTGATTGACGATGGCGTAGAAATCGATGTAAAAACAGTACCCGAAAACAGTACAGATATCGAACAAGAAACGAGTCCGACCAAGGATGACGCCGAACCTGGCATCGGCGCATTGCAAAAACGGATCATAGAACTGGAAAAACAATGCGCCGCACTTAAAGCGGAGAAACAGGCTATTCTGCAAAAATATCAGCAACTCCAACAAAAAATCACCCAGGCACGTCGAAAATAATTTCGAGCACACATTAAAAAGGCCGCCACCGGCACCCCGGTAAGCGGCCTTTAAAAATATCTCAAAAGATATTTCTTATTCTTCGTCTTTAGGCTCTGCGAAAACCCATTTTACGAAAAAATAACCTGCAGCGATAATTACAACCGCTCCAATCATGCCTGCCGGCTCTTTTAACAGTTCTGTTAAGTCTAAGATCGCTCCCATGAGTGTCCTACCTTTTTGTAATGTTGTTGATAAATGTACCAATTAACTGGCATCTGAAGGCTCTATGTTACTTTGGATTCCTTCAAAGTCAAGTAATTCTACTCTTCTCTCATGGAATTTCGGCATCCCCATAGTACATTTTTGTCGAGGACAGGGCGAAAAACGCCTCTAGCGGCAAAAAAGGGCGGTTAGCGTGACAAATTCCATGAGTAAAAAATTATATCATCTTTCAACATTATAAATATGACATTTCATCTCATAACGTATCTTTTCATTCGATTAACATGCTAAATGTAACCGCTTTTGAAAAATTCTCGTCCAAAATCTTTAGCTTCACCTGCTGAAGTTTCAGGCCGCTGGCCATAATAATATTATTTTCAGACGGGTCCAGATTGCCATCTGCGCCTATAATGAGTAATATGGACAAGAATAATAAAATTGCGTGCGCGTGTCATTCACGCCCATGATAACAACAACCTAAAGAACACAAAGAGGAAGAAAAATGATCGGTGGCATAATAATGATTCTTATTGCGGTCTGGATTTACCAATCCGTCAGCAAAGTAAAAAAACCGAATGGCTTATTTTGGGTTGCCGGCTGTGCCGCACTCTTTTTTGCCGTTCAATGGTTACTGGTTCAACTCAATATCATCATCATCGACACCTATCAAGGCGATGATATTGGCGGCAACTATGATCGCGATTTAACCAGTATTGGTGATCGCATGACGAACGAACAAGGCACCGGCGGCACTTTCATGAACATTCTGTTTGAATTGCTGCCACCTTTCGGCGCTTTCTTAGTCGTCGCACTGGTTCGAACCAAATTCATCATGCAGGAAGCCATTACTGTAGCCAACTTGTTCAGCGGCATTAAAGAAATGTTTATCAGCATCAAAAACAGCTTTAAATCGACAGCTGAAGATAAAGAATAACCCCGCATCTACACACCGACTAAAACCCGGCCAAGCTCCGGGTTTTAGTGCCAACTCTAGCCCTACCACCCTGTTCTTCGCTGTTGTTTTGTTATCAATAGCTTACCCTTGATACAATAGTCTGACGCACTTTCTGACCCATGCGATACCATTTGATGAAATCAGCCTGAACCTGACACATACTCCAATACAAAACCTACTGACTCTATGACCCGTTCCGATATTTTAAAACAACAGTTATCTCAACGCATTTTGTTTCTTGATGGTGCCATGGGCACCATGATTCAAAATTATAAACTGGAAGAAAGTGATTATCGGGGCAGCCGCTTTGCCCATTGGCCGTCCGATTTAAAAGGCAATAATGACCTGTTATCTTTGACCCAGCCTCACATCATCAAGTCCATACATCGCGCCTATCTCGATGTCGGCTCCGATATTGTTGAAACCAATTCTTTCAATGCGACCTCTATCGCCATGGCCGATTACGGCATGGAAGATCTGGCTTATGAAATCAACTATGAATCAGCGCGTTTGGCACGCGAAGCCTGTGATGATGTCACCCAACTGACCCCCGATAAACCCCGTTTTGTCGCCGGCGTACTCGGCCCGACCAACCGCACCGCCTCGATGTCGCCTGATGTCAATGACCCCGGCTTCAGAAATATCAGCTTTGATGAGCTGGTCACAGCGTATACCGAAGCCGTACACGGCTTGATTGATGGCGGCGCCGATATTATTTTAATCGAAACGGTATTTGATACCCTGAATGCCAAGGCCGCTATCTTTGCTGTCGAACAATACTTTGAAAAAGTCGGTTTCAAATTACCCATTATGATTTCCGGCACCATCACCGATGCCTCGGGCCGAACCCTGTCGGGACAAACCGCTGCGGCTTTTTTTAATTCCTTGCGCCATGCCGACCCTATTTCTATCGGTTTTAACTGCGCACTGGGCGCTAAAGAACTGCGCCAATATATCGAAGAGCTGGCCAATATTGCCGATACCTTTGTCTCCGCCCACCCGAATGCAGGCCTTCCGAATGAATTTGGCGAATATGATGAATCGCCGGATGATATGGCGAAAGAACTGGAAGATTGGGCTAAAAGCGGCTATCTGAATATCATTGGCGGCTGTTGTGGCACCTCACCCGATCATATTAAAGCCATTATTGAAGCGGTCGAAAAACATCCGCCACGCCAGATTCCCGATATTCAGAAACAGTGCCGTCTGGCGGGCTTAGAGCCATTGAACATCGGCCCCGACAGCTTGTTTGTCAATGTTGGCGAACGCACCAATGTCACAGGTTCTGCCCGTTTCAAACGTCTGATTGTCGAAGAAGATTATGACACTGCGCTTGATGTCGCCAGGGAACAGGTCGAAAACGGCGCACAAATTATCGATATCAATATGGATGAAGGCATGCTGGATTCCAGGCAGGCGATGGTGCGTTTTTTGAACCTGGTCGCCGCCGAACCAGATATCGCCAAGGTACCGGTGATGCTGGATTCCTCAAAATGGGACATTCTCGAAGCCGGGCTGAAATGTATTCAAGGCAAAGGGGTGGTGAATTCGATTTCGATTAAAGAAGGCGAGGAAAACTTTATCCAACAGGCCAAACTGGTGCGGCGTTATGGCGCAGCCGTCATTGTTATGGCTTTCGATGAACAAGGCCAGGCAGACACTTACCAACGTAAAGTCGAAATTTGTACCCGCGCCTATAAAATATTGACTGAAAAAGTCGGCTTTCCTGCGGAAGATATTATCTTTGACCCAAATATCTTTGCCATTGCCACCGGCATTGAAGAGCATAACAATTATGGCGTGGACTTTATTGAAGCGACGCGCACCATTAAGCAAACCCTGCCCTACGCGCTGGTTTCAGGAGGGGTGTCCAATGTTTCGTTCTCATTCCGAGGCAACACACCAGTCCGGGAAGCCATCCATGCCGTCTTCCTCTATCACGCCATTCAGGCGGGCATGGATATGGGTATTGTCAATGCCAGTCAACTGGCCATTTACGAAGATATTCCAGAAGAATTACGCAATGCCGTTGAAGATGTTGTCTTGAACCGCTCACCTGACGCCACCGAACGCTTACTGGACATTGCCGAAAAATATCGCGGCGATGGCAGTGTCGCCAGTAAACCTGAAGATTTGGAATGGCGCAGCTGGCCGGTAGAAAAACGCCTGGAACATGCATTAGTCAAAGGGATTGCCGATTTTATTGAAGAAGACGCCGAAGAAGCACGTCAAACCTTCGACAAAGCCTTGCATGTTATCGAAGGCCCTTTGATGGACGGCATGAATGTCGTCGGCGACTTATTTGGCGCCGGCAAAATGTTTTTACCTCAGGTCGTCAAATCGGCACGGGTCATGAAAAAAGCTGTCGCACATTTAATGCCTTACATGGAAGCTGAAAAAGAGGACAAAAGCGAGCCTAACGGAAAAGTGCTGATGGCCACCGTCAAGGGTGATGTCCACGACATCGGTAAAAACATCGTCGGCGTCGTACTGCAATGTAATAATTATGATGTTGTCGATCTTGGCGTCATGGTACCCGCCGAAACTATCCTCAAAACAGCACGCGAGGAGAAGGTCGATATCATCGGCCTCAGTGGCCTTATCACACCCTCTTTGGATGAAATGGTGCATGTTGCCAAAGAAATGGAACGACAAGGCTTCGAGCTTCCCTTACTGATTGGTGGAGCGACCACTTCGCGTGCCCATACGGCGGTCAAAATAGAACCCCATTATCACGCACCTACGGTTTATGTCGTCGATGCCTCCCGCTGTGTCAATGTTGTCAATTCCTTGCTGAGTGATGAACTTAGCCCGGATTATGTGGCTAAAATCAGACAAGAATACGCCCAGGTCCGAGAACGTCACAAAGGACGCAAGGCAAAAAACCAGCAATTCTCACTGGAAAAGGCGCGGGAAAACCGCTTTCGCTACCGCGATGAACATCAACCGATAAAACCGACGTTCTTAGGCACTAAAGTTATCGATAATTTTGACCTTAAACAACTTATCCCCTATATCGACTGGACACCGTTTTTCCAGACCTGGGAATTATCCGGGAAATATCCGGCTATTCTGGATGACAAACTGGTGGGTGAAGAAGCGAAAAAACTTTTTAAAGATGCCAGGCAGATGCTGGATAGAATTGTCAACGAGGGCTGGCTGAAAGGGCGTGCCGTAATTGGTTTTTTTCCGGCCAACAGTCAGGGTGACGACATCATCCTCTATACCGATGATGATCGTCATGAAAAACTGGCCATATTGCATCATCTACGCCAACAAAACATGAAAGCGCCGGGCAAGCCAAATTATTGCCTGTCTGACTTTATCGCGCCGGTCGAAAGCGGTAAAAAAGATTACCTGGGCGCCTTTGCGGTCACCACCGGCATCGGCATTGAAGACAAACTGGCTGAATTTGAACGTGATCATGATGATTACAACAGCATCATGCTCAAAGCACTGGCCGACCGCCTGGCAGAAGCCTTTGCCGAATACCTGCATCAACAGGTACGCAAAACTCACTGGGGTTATGCGAAAGATGAGCAACTGGAAAATGCCGATTTAATTGCCGAAAACTATCAGGGCATTCGGCCGGCACCCGGTTATCCTGCCTGCCCCGATCACACCGAGAAAGAAAAACTGTTTGACCTTCTCAATGTCACCGAAAGCACCGGCATTGAACTGACCGAAAGTTTTGCTATGATGCCGGCTTCCGCCGTCAGTGGCTGGTATTTTGCCCATCCTGAATCACAGTATTTCAATGTTGGTAAAATCGGCCGCGATCAGCTAAAAGATTATGCACGTCGTAAAGACATGATTGAAGATGTTGCTGAACGTTGGTTATCTGCCCATTTATTTCACTGATCATGAATAAACTGGAACAGACACTCGAAAAATTCATGTATGCCAGCCGCTGGCTGTTAGGCCCGGTTTATCTTGGGCTTAGCTTGATTTTATTGATGCTGACAATTAAGTTTTTTCAGGAAATCATTCATTTTATTCCGCATTTATTAGCCATGTCGGAATCGGAACTGATTTTGAAAATCCTGACCCTGGTTGACCTGACCCTGGTCGGCAGTCTGACCGTAATCGTCATGTTCAGCGGTTATGAAAACTTCGTCTCACAACTCGATATCGGTCAAAAAACTGAAAAACTGGATTGGCTGGGCACCCACGATTACGGCTCGCTCAAACTGAAAGTCGCCTCATCCATTGTCGCCATTTCATCCATCCATTTATTAAAAATATTCATGAATGTGCAAGACACCGATAGCGATAAAATAAAATGGTATGTCATTACGCACATGACTTTGGTCGTTTCCGCCTTGTTAATGGCGGTTATGGACAAAATCAGTCGCCACCCAGACCACAAATGAACACATATTATTTATTTTCCACCACCGGCTGCCACCTGTGTGAACAGGCTGAACA
>CAYUAE010000008.1:5818-8702 GCA_964442675.1 uncultured Methylomarinum sp. | reverse complement strand
ATTCGCGAACACGATTTTATTCAAAGCATTGCCGATGCCCTGCAATTTATTTCCTACTATCACCCAAAGGACTTTATTCAGGCCATGCATCAGGCCTACCAGGCTGAACAAAACCCCGCAGCTAAAGACGCTATTGCCCAGATTCTAATTAACTCGCGCCTCTGCGCTGAAGGCCATCGACCTATTTGCCAGGACACCGGCATCGTCAATGTATTTTTAACCATCGGCATGTCGGTACAATGGGATACACAACGCAGCATTGAAGACATGGTCAATGAGGCTGTACACAGAGCTTACACCCACCCCGACAATATTCTCAGAGCTTCGGTTCTGACTGACCCTGCCGGTAAACGACAAAATACCGGCGATAACACACCGGCCATTACGCATATGACGCTGGTGCCGGGCAACACCGTCAGCGTAAATGTTGCGGCCAAAGGCGGCGGCTCCGAAGCGAAAAGTAAATTCATCATGCTCAACCCGTCCGACAGCATTGTTGACTGGGTACTGAAAACAGTCCCCAGCATGGGTGCAGGCTGGTGTCCGCCAGGGATTTTAGGTATCGGTATCGGTGGCACCGCCGAAAAAGCCATGCTGATGGCGAAGCAGGCCTGCATGGAAAATATCGACATCCAGGACCTGATTGCCCGCGGCCCCAGCAACACCATTGAAGCCTTGCGTCTGGAGTTATATGAAAAAGTCAATGCGCTTGGCATCGGCGCACAGGGTTTGGGCGGTTTGACAACCGTGCTGGATGTCAAAATTCACGATTACCCTTGTCACGCAGCCAATAAACCGGTTGCGATGATTCCTAATTGTGCGGCGACCCGACACGCCCATTTTATATTAGACGGCTCAGGCCCTGCCGAATTAAGCCCACCTGAGCTTGCTGACTGGCCTGAAATCAGTCAGCACGGTTCAAATAGCGCAAGACGTGTCAACCTGGATACGCTGACCAAACAAGACGTGCAAGACTGGAAACCCGGCGAATCCCTGCTGTTAAGCGGCACCTTACTGACCGCCCGGGATGCCGCGCATAAACGACTGGTTGACATGCTTGAACGCGGTGAACCTTTACCTGTCGATTTCAACAACAAGTTTATTTATTACGTAGGCCCAGTTGATCCGGTCGGCGATGAAGTGGTCGGCCCTGCCGGCCCGACTACCGCGACGCGAATGGATAAATTTACCCCCATCATGCTGGAAAAAACCGGCTTGATCGGCATGATTGGTAAAGCCGAACGTGGCCCTGAAGCCATTGCCGCCATCAAACAGCACCATGCCGTATCCTTGATTGCCATCGGTGGCGCCGCTTATCTGGTATCAAAAGCAATCCGTAAGGCAAAAATCGTCGCCTTTGCCGATTTAGGCATGGAAGCCATACACGAATTTACCGTCGAAAATATGCCGGTTACTGTCGCCGTTGATAGCCATGGCGTCTCTATCCATGCGCAAGCCCCTAAACTGTGGCAAGCAAAAATCGGAAAAATACCTGTTACTCTGGAGTCTCGTTAATGGAAAAACTCAGCTGTTTCAAAGCCTACGATATACGCGGCCAATTAGGTTCTGAGCTTAATGAAGACATTGCCTATCGTATCGGCCGGGCAACCGGTCAATACCTGAATGCACAACGAATGGCTGTTGGTGGCGATATTCGCCTTAGCTCCGAAGCCTTAAAACAAGCTGTCGCCAACGGCTTGATGGATGCCGGCACCGATGTCATCGATATAGGCATGACTGGCACTGAAGAGGTTTATTTTGCCGCCCAGCACTTGGATGTCGATGGCGCGATCGAAATTACCGCCAGCCATAATCCAATGGATTATAATGGCATGAAACTGGTCCGAAAAAATGCCCGTCCGATCAGTGGTGATAGCGGACTTTGTGACATCCAGCAGCTCGCCGAGTCGCAAAATTTCGAGGTGAGAACAAAGGGCACATTATCCAGACAATCGATTCTGGAACCTTATATCGATCACTTGATGGGCTATATCAATCCTGACAACATCAGCCCTTTAAAATTAGTCGTTAATGCAGGTAATGGTGCGGCAGGCCATGTTATCGATGCTTTGGAAGCAAAGTTTCGGCAACAGCAGATCCCGATCGAATTTATAAAAGTGCATCATCAACCGGATGGCACCTTCCCGCATGGTATCCCTAACCCGTTGTTGCCAGAATGCCGCCAGGATACTACCGATGCCGTAATCAAGCATCAGGCCGATATGGGCATCGCCTGGGATGGTGATTTTGATCGTTGTTTTTTATTTGATGAGAAAGGTCAGTTTATCGAAGGCTACTATATTGTAGGACTACTGGCCGAAGCCTTTCTGAAAAAATACCCGGGCAGTAAAATCATCCATGACCCTCGGCTCACCTGGAATACCATCGAATGCGTAAAAAACAGCGGCGGTATTCCGGTTCAATCAAAAACCGGTCATGCCTTCATCAAAGAAAGAATGCGCAAGGAAGATGCCATTTATGGTGGCGAGATGAGTGCGCATCATTATTTTCGTGATTTTGCCTACTGTGACAGCGGCATGATTCCATGGTTATTAGTTACCGAATTATTGTCGGTAAAAAAACAAACATTATCCGAACTTGTCGAACAACGCATACAGGCGTTTCCATCCTCTGGTGAAATCAACTCCCGACTGGAAAACCCCAGCGCATCTATTGCCAGAGTCAGACAGGCTTTTGAAAAGGACGCGCTTAACACGGATGAAACGGATGGCATCAGCCTGGAATTTGAGCAATGGCGCTTTAATCTGCGTGCATCAAATACCGAGCCTGTCGTCAGATTGAATGTTGAATCCCGGGGTAATCCTGCTTTAATGCAACAAAAAACTCAGGAAATTCTGGATTTATTGCGTCAAGAATCTTAAAA
>CAYUAE010000008.1:2954-5718 GCA_964442675.1 uncultured Methylomarinum sp. | reverse complement strand
TTTTTTGCCGATAAATCCACGACACAATCGGCCATATGTTGTGGATCAATTTTGTAATCGGCGACATCTTTTTCTGCTTTCATCTGCTCTAAAACAGCTTCCTCATAGTGCTGTTTATCTGAACAACCCGCCAAAAAACTTGCAAAACCTACCACTAATAAAATTTTTTTCATATTTTCTTCATTTAAATATCGTTAACCACACATTGAAATGAACATAACCGTTCAGCTCGCTGTTTTTGAACCCTCACCCTAACCCTCTCCCACTGGGAGAGGGAAAATAAGGAGGAAGCTGAACAGTTACAAATAGACCAATGCTCATAACTTTTCCCATGCCAACACTCATCAATCACTTCGACTGACTGATTTCCTGCATGGCTTTCTTTATCCAGGCCGCCGCCTCTTCATTGATTTCCTTAGCCTTTTTACCCTTAACCGAAATTACAGGTCCAATTTTAACCTGAATGGTTCCAGGATATTTTAAAAAGCTGTTTCGAGGCCAAAATTCACCCGCATTATGTGCAATCGGCAGAACGGGATAGCCCGATTTTTGCGCTAACATTGCGCCGCCCGCATTGAATTTTTTATTTTCCCCCGGCGCCGCCCGCGTTCCTTCCGGAAACACAATAACAAATAAACCTTCTTGCAATCGCTGTGTCCCCTGCTCAATCAACATTTTCAATGCTTCACGTTGATTTTTCCTGTCTATGGCAATCGGCTTTAATGTCGCTAACGCCCACCCCCCTATTGGAATCCAGGTTAACGATTTTTTTAATACAGCCGTCTGGCGGGGTAAAAAAAGTCTGAGCGCGACTGTTTCCCACGCAGATTGATGCTTACATAACACCACACAAGGCTGGTCTTGGGGGATATTCTCCATACCCTCAATACTATAGCTCAACCCACAGGTGACTTTCAAAACCGCTAGCAACCATTTAACCCAAAGCTTAGATAATTCATACCGAACCTCAAAAGGCAGGATAACACACAGTAAAATTATCGGACCAAATATCACAGTCGAAACAATGATATACAAAAAGAACAGGGTTGAACCAATATATACGCGTAAATTATTGTTTTTTGATTCCTGAGTCTGTCGTTTCATGATCTATCTACTTCCAAAGTAAAAACCGCTTTCTATTGCGGGTAAGCGTTCAGTCCCCCGCTGTTTTTTAATCCTCATCCTGCCCCTCTCCCACCAGGAAAGGAAAAATAAGGAAGGGACTAAAATGATTACTGCCGCTGTTATCGCGCCTAAGCCTGCAATTTTGAAATATCGGCTATTTTCAGAAAATACCGGGACAATTGTTTTAACAACGCCAAACGGCTTTTACGCAATACCTCATCATCGGTATTAACCATGACATGATCAAAAAATGTATCGACCGGCTCTTTTAATTGCGCTAATCGCGTTAACGCAGCCGTATAATCCTTATTATTCAACATCGGCTCTACAGCTTCCCATGTCTGCTCTGAAACCTGAAGCAAGTGTTTCTCTTCGGGCTGTTGCAGGCCAGCAACGACATCAGGAATCTCGTCTTTGGCTTTTTTCAAAATATTGTTGATACGTTTATTCGCTGCCGCCAGGCTTTCGGCTTCGGACATCTTACGAAAAATCTGAACCGCCTTAAGTCGCTGCATGAAATCACCAGGATAAGCGGGTCTGACAGCCATTACTGATTCAAATTCGTCAATATTAAAACCATGATCCAGACAATAGCCTTTAAGGCGATCATAGATAAAGTCAATAACACTTTGTCTGACTTCTGACTTGTCAAAATCATGTTTAAATTGAGCTAACGCCACATCGACCAAATCGATGACATCCAGAGCCATGTCTCCTTCAATGATGATTCTTAAAATACCCAGCGCCGCTCGTCTCAACGCATAAGGATCTTTATCCCCCGTTGGAATCAAGCCTGCGCTGAAAATACCGCATAAGGTATCTATTTTTTCGGCCAAAGCCAGAATTTTGCTCGTTTGCCGTGTCGGAATCGGTGCACCGGCTTGTTTCGGATAATATTGCTCCTCCAGAGCCCAGGCAACATCTTCATGTTCGCCGTCAACCAATGCATAATAGCGCCCCATGATGCCTTGCAAGCTCGCAAATTCACCCACCATTTCAGTCAGCAAGTCGGTTTTAGCGAGTTGCGCCGCACGTTTTGCCAACCCAATATCAGCTTGTAACTGCGTCGCAATATGCTCTACAAGATAACTGACGCGGTCGGTTTTATCCGCCAGTGTCCCCAATTTTTGCTGAAACACGATATTTTGCAATCGTGGTAACCTGTCAGCTAACTTTTGTCGCGTATCCTGTTTCCAGAAAAATTCAGCATCGGCCAAACGCGGCAAAATAACCCGCTCATTGCCTTGCTTAATGGATTCCGGATGTCGGCTTTCAATATTACTGAAGGTAATAAAATAGGGTAATAAAGCCCCTTTATCATTTGTAACCGGAAAATATTTCTGATTACTCTGCATGGTCGTAATCAAGACTTCCTTCGGTAAATTCAAAAACGCCTTGTCAAATTCACCCAGCACGGGTACGGGCCACTCGTTGATTGCCGCAATCTCATCCAACAGGGTTTCTTCCACTAAAGCCTCCCCTTTTACGCTTCTCGCGGCATCATTGGCTTTAGAACGAATAATTTCCTTGCGCTCTTCCATATTGACCAGAACTTTTCCTTGTTCTTCCAATAATGTTTTATATGTATCGGGCACATCAATTTTTATCCGCTTCAAGGCATGAAATCGATGCCCAACCG
>CAYUAE010000008.1:0-2854 GCA_964442675.1 uncultured Methylomarinum sp. | reverse complement strand
GTATCGGGCACATCAATTTTTATCCGCTTCAAGGCATGAAATCGATGCCCAACCGTTTCATTTCCAGTCTTAATCCCCAGTATTTCAGTCTCTATGACAGTATTGCCATAAATCAACACAACCCAGTGCACAGGCCGAACAAATTCAACTGTCCCACTGCCCCAGCGCATTTTCTTTGCTATCGGCAACAGATGGATACTTTGCTGAATTATTTCCGGCACGATCTCCTGTGTTTTCCGCCCTTGAATATGCTGTGTATAAACCAGCCATTCGCCTTTTTCAGTCTTTAAGCGCCCTAATTCATCTATCCCAACGCCGCAACTTGCTGCAAACCCTAATGCGGCTTTTGTCGGCTTGCCATCGTTATCGAAGGCGGCCTTAACAGCTGGCCCACGCCGTTCAACCGTTTGATCCGGTTGGGCAGATTCCAGCGCTCTGATGATGACGGCTAACCGTCTTGGCGTTGCAAATTTTTCCACCCGCTCAAATTTGAGCTGATTTTTATTTAATCCCTGTTCAATATTTTCCGCCAATGCGTCCTGTAAGCGTGTTAAGTTTTTTGGCGGCAGTTCTTCACAACCTATTTCAAATAATAAATCCTGCGTATTCATTTTGCCTCCTGCCTTTGATTTTGCAGAATGGGAAACCCGAGTGCTTCTCTGCTCTGATAATAGGTTTGGGCTACCGATTTGGCCATATTTCTAACGCGCAATATATAACGCTGCCGTTCTGTTACCGAGATGGCATGACGCGCATCAAGCAAATTGAATGTGTGTGAAGCTTTTAACACCATTTCATAAGCCGGCAAAGCCAGGTTTTTTTCGATTAATTTTCGACACTCTTGTTCGTATGTATCAAAACATTCAAATAAAAATGGCACATTCGCATGTTCAAAATTAAAGCCCGACATTTCCACTTCATTCTGATGATAAACATCGCCATACGTCACATGCCCTTGTGGCCCTTTTGCCCAAGTTAAATCAAAAACACTTTCTACACCCTGGATATACATTGCGATACGTTCCAATCCGTAGGTTAATTCTCCCGTTACCGGGCGGCACTCCAATCCCCCCACTTGTTGGAAATAGGTAAATTGCGACACCTCCATACCGTTGAGCCAAACTTCCCAGCCCAGCCCCCAGGCACCAAGTGTTGGCGACTCCCAATTGTCCTCTACAAATCTTACATCATGCTCCAGTAAATCCAGCCCCAGATAACGTAGTGATCCTAAATATAGCTCCTGAATATCCAATGGAGACGGCTTCAGGATAACCTGAAACTGATAATAATGTTGCAAGCGCATTGGATTTTCACCATAGCGACCATCGGTTGGCCGCCTTGATGGTTGCACATACGCTGTATTCCATGGCTCAGGGCCAATGGCTCTTAAAAATGTTGCAGGATGAAAGGTACCCGCACCCACTTCTTGATCCAATGGTTGCAACAATACACAGCCTTTTTCTGCCCAATATTCCTGTAATGCAAGAATCAGCCCTTGAAATGTAGATAAATCGTGTTTTGTTTTTTCCACGGCCATCATCCGTATTTAATCAAAGCGCTTATTTTAAAGCATATTCATTTAAACTTCCGCTATTTTACGGTTGTTCTTTTTAACCCATAAAAAAACCCCCACTACCGAAGTAGTGAGGGCTTTATTCCCAGTCTTAAGAACTTACGTTCTCAGACTTTTTTCATTAGATGAAAGTTGGGATTAATGGTGCATCTACCATAACCATTTGACGGTTGCCTTCATCATCAAAGAAGAATAACAAACCAGCAAAACGGCTGTCTGGATCATAGATCAAGTCAGCTAAACGGTAAACTTCCCATGCTGCATCAGAAGCTGTAACGTTAACAGTTCTTGTTTCACCTGGTTGAATTGGGCTGTTGTCAGAGACAGTCAGACCTTCTTCAGCTAACAGGTCATCAGGATAACCTGATTCGTCTTCCAGAACATCTGGATCCAAGAAACGAACAGATGCAGTATTGAACTCACCCAAACGAACCGGACGATCACCATTGTTAGTGATAGTCAGAGTCATTTGCATTGCACGACCTGGTACACGGTAAGTTGCATCTTCAACTTTAACGCTAACAGTTGGCTCTGGCATTTCAATTGGTTTAATACCACGCAACAAACCTGCTTGCAGAGGTGTTGTTACAGGATATTTTTCGTTTGTTGAAGCCATAGATGCTGCAACGATAACCAGAACACCAACACCAAATGCAACAGCAACTTTTCTGTCAGTTGCAGAGATCAAAGTATCTGCTTTACCACTGCTGACTGCGATATGACGAGGAATGAACATTGGACGTTTGATCCAGAAGATCAACCAAGCCAGACCTAATGCATACCAGAAAGCATGCCAGAAATAGACATTATCCAAAGCGTAGTCTTCAAGGTCAATTGTTTCACCAGTCAAAGTAGTAACCGGGTTTACGAACTCACCCATTGAACCAGTAACAGTTACCCATTTACCTGGACCAATGATTGGACCACCGCCTTGAACGTTCATCATAGTGTGAACGTGCCAGTCACCTGGACGACGTGCTTTCAACAATACTTTAAACTCATAAGTATTACCCAGTTCCAGAGAAACTGAACGTGGAACCAATTGACCACCGATCCAAGATCCTGCACGAATAAATACAGGACCTGGAATACCGATGTTCAGGAATGATACTTCGGGCTTGTCAACAGTTTCAGGCCATCCAGCGAATACGTGGAATTTACCTGAGATAGTCATTGTTTCGTTGACGGGCACTTCATCTTTTGACCAGTTCAGATCAAACCAGTGATCCGGTATGCCGGTGTGAAGCCGTATAAAAAGACCTGTAAAGTCAATTGGTTGAC
>CAYUAE010000007.1:18129-28861 GCA_964442675.1 uncultured Methylomarinum sp. | reverse complement strand
TAATGCGATTACCGTATTGAATACCGGTATGCAGTTTGGTGCGGGTGTGAACTATGAATTGTTCAATGGTATCGTCGCTGGTGTGGATGGCCGTTACCATCATTCTTTCGATAATATCGATGGTGTCGATACCGATGGTTTCACCTTGGGTGGATCTCTCGGTTTCAGATTCTAAGTCAGTTAACTTAAGACTGCTAGAGAAAGGGAAGGGTAACGCCTTCCCTTTTTTGTTTCTGGCGTGCTGGAATCCTGGGCGTTAAGATGGTAAAGTTCAGCCCTTTAGAAACTCGTTCAAGCTCATGAAAACGCAAAATCTTGTCACAAAAACGCTGCAAACGGCGCTGTTGGTTATTTCTGTTTCTGTATTGCTTTCGGCCTGTTCCGACGACAAACCGAAAACAACACTGAAAAAAGCCGAGCATAACCCGTTTGATCATTCTCATGGCACAGAGGTCACGGATCTGGTCAAGCATAAATTCGAGCATGAATTTGCCGATCAATGTGTGGCGCGAGAAGTAAAACATTCGGTGAATCCTGAAATGGATAAAAAGCGCTACGCCAAGCCCTGTATGTGTATTGCCACATATATGATGAAAGACCTGACAGCTGTCGAAGCGGAAAAGTTTTTGAAAGAGCATAAAGACACCCAATCCATGCGCATTCGGTTTGAGAATGCGGCCTATCATTGTTTACAGGAAAAAGCTCATCCAAAAGGCCCTAAGCTGTTTGGCAAGCGTTGATATTGAAAAAAACTGATTGGCTCAACGATTGCGTATCTGAAAACAGATGGGGCAAAAAGATGTTATCAGCAAACAGCTCATCAAACGCATTGCCGTTGATTTAGCTGTCTATGTGCTGGGTCTGGATGTCGCTTATGATGAATTGGAGTTGCTTTCATCGGAGCAGCAGCGGGTGGAAGAACGGCGTGCGGACTTGCTGGCCAGGGTTACGCAGGAAGATGAGTCGTTTATTTTGCATGTGGAGATTCAAAATAATAATGACTCTCGTATGCCGTTACGCATGCTGCGCTATTATACGGATATTGCTTTTCAATATGGTGAGCTGCCGGTCAAACAGTATCTGATTTATATCGGCAAGTCCGGGTTGTCGATGGCCGATAGCGTTGATACCGGTTTTTTGCAGTATTATTACCGGATTATTGATATGCATCAGATTGATTATCGGCATTTGTTGGATCACGATAGCCCGGATGCCATTGTATTGTCGATTTTGGGTGATTTTAAAGACACTCCGGAACGGCAGGCAGTATCAGAAATTGTCAGCCGTTTATACAGCAAACTTGAAGGGCAACCCAAACGGTTTCGGGAATATTTCTATATGATGGAAATTTTATCGGATAACCGTAATCTAAAAGAATTTATTAAAGAGGCAAAGCAAATGATTACTCAGGTAAAGCTTGAAAACCTGCCATCTTATGAGTTGGGTATGGAAGAAGGGATAGAGAAAGGCATGGAAAAAGGCATGGAAAAGGGTATGGAAAAAGGCATGGAAAAAGGGGTTGCCATGCTGGTTATGCGATTACTGAAAAAACACAGCCCGGAAGCCGTTGCCGAAATGGTGGAATTATCTGTACAGCAGGTTTTGGAAATAAAAGCTAAAAATTAAATCATCCAGTTATTTATGACACAGTCAACAGCATTATTTGAACAGGCAAAACAGTTTATTCCGGGCGGCGTCAATTCACCGGTACGGGCGTTTAATGGTGTCGGGGGAACGCCTGTGTACATTGATAGCGCCTCCGGACCTTATATTTTCGATAGCGAAGGGCGGCGCTATATTGATTATGTCGGTTCATGGGGACCGATGATTTTGGGGCATGCCCATCCGGAAGTGATCGATGCTGTTAAAAAGACGGCTGAAAAAGGCTTGAGTTTTGGTGCGCCCACCGAGCTTGAAACCCGGATGGCGGAAAAGGTTTGTGAGTTGGTGCCGTCGGTGGAGAAGGTGCGCATGGTCAGCTCTGGAACCGAGGCAACCATGAGTGCATTACGCCTGGCGAGGGGCTTTACCGGTCGTGCCAAAATCGTTAAGTTTGAAGGTTGTTATCACGGTCATTCCGATGCCTTGCTGGTGAAAGCCGGATCCGGCGCATTGACATTGGGCGTGCCGAGTTCACCGGGCGTTCCGGCATCGGTTGCGGCCGATACCATTACGTTGGTTTACAACGATAGCGAAGCTGTCAGAGCTGCATTTTCCGAATTAGGCGAGCAGATTGCCTGCATTATTGTGGAGCCGGTGGCTGGAAATATGAACTGTATTCCGCCTGAACCTGGTTTTTTGCAAACCCTGCGCGAGGTGTGTGACAGTTACGGCAGTGTGTTGATTTTTGACGAAGTGATGACTGGCTTTCGGGTCGGTTTAAACAGTGCGCAAGGCTTGTATGGCATCACGCCCGACATGACAACGCTAGGTAAAGTCATTGGTGGTGGCATGCCGGTTGGTGCATTTGGTGGCAAGCGCGAGATCATGGATTATCTGGCGCCGGTCGGCCCGGTTTATCAGGCCGGCACATTGTCGGGGAACCCTGTGGCAATGGCGGCCGGTTTGAAAACGCTGGAGCTGATTTCCGCGCCTGGATTTTATGACGCATTGCAGGCAAAAACAGAAACCTTGGTGAGCGGGATTCGGCAAGCGGCGGCACAAGCCGGGGTGGCGATGACCAGTAATCAGGTCGGCGGCATGTTTGGCTTGTTTTTTAGCGAAGCCGAAAGCATCAGCCGTTTTGAGCAGGTGATGCAATGCGATCAGGAACGATTCAAGCGCTTTTTTCATGGCATGTTGGAAGAAGGTGTCTATTTGGCGCCATCGGCATTTGAAGCGGGGTTTGTCTCGGCTGCTCATGATGAGGCGGTTCTGGCACAAACCATCGAGGCCGCAGGGCGCGTCTTCAGTCGCTTGTAAATGGAAAACTGGGATCAGTTGTGGCCCTTGTTGGCGGCCACCTTAGCCGGTTTTGCGCTGGCCGGGGGAGTTTTTATATCGGTGATACGGCGGCAACAGCAGCAGTTGACAGCCTTAAACCAACAGCTCGAGCAACAGCGGGAAGTCGTCCAGGAAAGTGCGGTACAGCAGGCGATTTATGAAGAAAAACTGAAAGGACTGCAACAGATTGATGATGAATTGTCCGATGTGCAGCGCCAGCTGTTGGCCAGTCAGACAGAAAATACCGAATTAAAAACCCGTTTGCAGGAACAACTTAAAAATCATCAACAGCAGGTTGAATTGTTGCAATCGGCCGAGCAGCATTTAAAACATCAGTTCGAAAACCTGGCGCAGCGCATTTTTGAACAGCGCAGCAAGGAATTTACGGAACAGAATAAAACCAGTATTGAACACCTGTTGACACCATTACGACAACAATTTGGCGAATTTAAAAGCCGGCTCGAAACTCTGTATGATCACGAAAGCAAGGATCGCATCTCGCTGCGTGAAGAAATAGTCCAGCTCCGTCGTGATACGGCCAAAATGAACCAGGAAGCATTGAATTTGACCCGGGCCTTGAAGGGCGATAAAAAAATCCAGGGCAACTGGGGCGAGATGGTGTTGGAGAAGGTTCTGGAGCAGTCCGGCCTGCGTAAGGGGGTGGAGTATGAAACCCAGACGGCCTTGCGCGACAACGACAACAAGCTGTTCAAGCCCGATGTGATTGTGCGACTGCCTGAAGAAAAAGATGTGGTGATCGATTCCAAAGTTTCGTTACTCGATTATGAGCGCTATTGCAGTACGGATGATGATGACGAGCGTGTGGCGGCGCTGAAAGCGCATGTCGAGGCAGTCAGGGCACATATCAAAACCTTGAGTGGCAAGGATTATTCGCATTTGAAGGGCTTGCGATCGCTGGATTTTGTGTTGTTGTTTATGCCGATCGAAGCGGCGTTTATGGCCGCGTTTCAAGCGGATGAAAAGCTGTTTAATGATGCTTTTGAGCATAAAATTGTGGTCGTTACGCCGACAACCTTGCTGGCGACATTGCGCACAGTGCAGAATATCTGGCGTTACGAGCGACAGAATGAAAATGCCCGCTTGATTGCCGACCGGGCCGGTGCCTTGTATGACAAGCTGCGCGGCTTTGCCGAAGATCTGGAAAAGTTAGGGAACCAGCTGGCGACGGTGAACAAAACTTATGATGATGCGATGAATAAGTTGACTCATGGTCGCGGTAATTTAATCGCACAGGCGATTAAGTTTGAAGAGCTGGGCGTCAAGGTGAAAAAGAAACTGCCAAAAACACTCACCGAGAGAGCAAGCCTGGCCGATGAATAAATGTGATTTCTTAAGAATTGGTAACTATCGATTTAGCGCTTAATTCATATTTTAATCTGTGTTTGTCTGCGTTCATCTGTGGTTGCTTGATCCTGATTTTAACCACAGATAAACACAAATAAACACGGATGTTTTTAGGGTTCATATTTAACGTGTTTTTATTAAATTATTTTGCCTGAATAGATACGAAAATTATTTGAAACGATGCAATTTGAATTATTAAACCAGGATGGTGATGCGCGTCGAGCGCGTTTGACATTCGCGCGCGGTGTGATCGAAACGCCGGTCTTTATGCCGGTCGGCACCTACGGCACGGTCAAGGCGATGACGCCTGACGAGCTGGAGGGCATGGGCGCGCAGATTATTTTAGGCAATACCTTCCATTTGATGTTGCGGCCAGGCATGGATGTGATGAAAGCGCATGGCGGACTGCATGATTTTATGCAGTGGCAGAAGCCGATTTTGACCGACTCGGGCGGCTTTCAGGTGTTCAGTCTGGGGGCTTTACGAAAAATCAGTGAGCAAGGGGTGACGTTTCAGTCGCCGGTCAATGGCAGCAAAATCTTCATGGGGCCAGAAGAGTCGATGCAGGTTCAGCGTGATTTAGGTGCCGATATCGTGATGATTTTCGATGAATGTACGCCGTATCCTGCAACCGAGAAACAGGCCGCCGATTCGATGCGGCTGTCATTACGCTGGGCCGAGCGCAGTAAAAAAGCGCATGGCGACAATCCTTCGGCGTTGTTCGGTATTGTGCAGGGTGGCATGTATGAGCATCTGCGCGAGGAGTCGATTGCAGGGTTGACCGATATTGGTTTTGATGGCTATGCCATTGGCGGACTTTCTGTTGGTGAGCCGAAACCGGAAATGCTGGCTACGCTGGATGGTTTGAAAATACGTCTGCCGGTGGATAAGCCGCGTTATCTGATGGGCGTGGGAACGCCGGAAGACCTGGTGGAAGGGGTCAGGCGCGGTATCGATATGTTCGATTGTGTGATGCCAACCCGAAATGCGCGGAACGGGCACCTGTTTACCCGGCAAGGCGTGATCAAAATTCGTAACAGTCAGTATCAGTTCGATACCCGGCCGCTGGATGAAGGCTGTCAGTGTTATACCTGCCGCAATTATTCGCGCAGTTATTTACGTCATCTCGATAAGTGTCGGGAGATGCTGGGTGCACGGTTAAACACCATTCATAATCTTTACTACTATCTGACATTGATGCAAGACATGAGAGATGCCATTGCTGAACAGACATTTGAGCAGTTTATTGGCGATTTTTATCAGCAACGAGGCAAAACAGCACCGGTTGTGGCATAATAGTCCGGTTTTTCTGTCGCCTTTTGTGGCAGTCAACCTAACATAATACGAGAGGATAACCATGAGTTTCTTGATTTCCGATGCGGCCGCAGCCGCAGCCCCTGCAGCACAACAACCGGGTTTTGAAGCCATGTTGTTCCCGCTGGGGATTTTGATATTTTTCTATTTTTTGTTCATTCGCCCACAATCCAAGCGTAATAAAGAGCAAAAAGAAATGCTGGCGGCTTTGAGCAAAGGCCATGAAGTCGCGACCAGTGGCGGGATTGTCGGCAAAGTCGTTGATCTGGATGAGAACTTTGTGCGGCTGGAAGTGGATGACAATGCGCATTTGACGATTCAGCGACATGCTATTGCCAGCATGATGCCTAAAGGAACCTACAAAACCCTGAAAAAGAAAAACAAAGCATAACAGAACGTGTACAGCATCCATGATAAAGGATGTTGGACAAGGTTCGTTGTTTAACCCGAATAGTGCACCGAATGGGGCAAGGTCATGGAAAACCACGCCCCGGTGCGTTATCGGGGTAAGGATAAGTACAGGTACCGACACCAAATAATCTACATCGTTTGATGGAATAACAATGCAAAACCATTTCCCCCTATGGAAAAATATTTTAATTCTGATCGTGCTTGTGGTCGGAATTTTATACGCATTACCGAATCTTTATGGTAATGATCCTGCCGTTCAATTATCGTCGACCACATCAACCGCACTGACACAAGCGAAGGCGGATGAAATCAAGGCGATTTTGCAACAAGCCGGTTTAACCCCGAAAGCCATTGAGTTTGAAAGTGGCCGTATTCTGGTGCGTTTCGATGACACCGAAAAACAATTGCAGGCCGCCGACTTACTGCGTGAAAAAGTGACAGATAACATCACTGTCGCCTTGAACCTGGCACCTTCTACACCAGAATGGTTACGTGCGATTGGCGCCAAGCCGATGTATTTGGGTCTGGATTTACGCGGCGGTGTTCACTTCTTGCTGGAAGTGGATATGGATGCGGCGATAAGGCAGGCGGAAGAGCGCTATTACAGCGATATCCGCTCGGCGTTGAGAGCGGCAAAAGTACGTTATCGTTCAGTGGTTCGCGAAAACGGTGTGATAAAAGTCGTTCTGAAAAATGCGCAAGACAAAGACAAGGCTTTGGCAGTTTTAGATAAGGAGTTTCGTAATCTGGTTATTGATGAAGCCGATGATGTGACTGTATTGGCCAGAATTTCTGAACAGGAACAAAAAGAAATCAAAAAATTTGCGCTGGATCAGAATATGACAACCTTGCGCAACCGGGTGAATGAAATCGGCGTGGCTGAACCTGTGATTCAGCAACAGGGCGACAATCGAATTGTGGTACAGTTGCCCGGCGTACAAGACACCACGCGGGCCAAGGAAATTTTAGGTACCACGGCAACGCTGGAATATCGGCTGGTCGATACCGAGCATGATGTCCAGCAGGCGTTGGCCGGACGGGTGCCGGTGGGCAGTAAATTGTATTATGAGAAAAACGGTAACCCGATTTTACTCAAACGCCGTGTTATCGTAACCGGTGACCAGATCGTCGATGCCTCCTCCGGCCTCGACCAGAATGGCTCTGCAGCGGTGTTTATCACGCTGAACGGCGTCGGCGCCAAAAAAATGGGGAAATTTACCCGGGATCATATCGGCAAACCGATGGCCGTCGTGTTTATCGAATATAAGAGCAAAACTCGTGTTGTTGACGGCAAAAAAGTTCGCCGTAAAGAAAAAGTCGAAAAAGTGATCAGTGTCGCGACGATTCGTGATGCGTTCAGCAAACGTTTTCAAACCACAGGGCTCGATAGTCCGCAGGAAGCCCGTAATCTCGCCTTATTATTGAGAGCTGGAGCACTGGCGGCACCCGTCGATATTATTGAAGAACGCACTGTCGGGCCAAGCCTGGGACAGGATAATATCAACAAAGGTATGATGTCGGTCGTCGTCGGCTTTTTACTGGTGCTGGTTTTTATGGCGGTTTACTACAAGGTGTTCGGCCTGGTGGCAAATGCAGCGTTAGCATTTAATCTGGTTCTGATTGTCGCTTTGTTATCCCTGTTGCAAGCCACCCTGACATTGCCAGGTATCGCCGGGATCGTATTGACAGTGGGGATGGCGGTGGATGCCAATGTGCTTATTTTTGAGCGGATTAAAGAAGAAATGAAACTCGGAAACAGTCCGCAGCCGAGTATTTATATTGGTTATGAAAAAGCCTTTACCACTATTCTCGATGCCAATATTACGACCTTGCTGGTGGCTTTAGTGTTGTTCGGATTCGGTACCGGCCCGATTAAAGGCTTTGCCGTCACCTTGTCGCTGGGGATTTTAACCTCGATGTTTACGGCAATCCTGGGGACGCGGATGCTGATTAACTGGATTTATGGCGGACGACGCATCGAAAAACTGTCTATCTAAAAGCCCGGGAAAAGAAGATTACCATGAATAAACAAGAGATTGATTTTTTAGGCAAGCGTAAACTGGCGATGATCTTTTCGGGATTATTGCTGTTGATTTCGATTGCGTCACTGGCCATGAATGGTCTGAAACTGGGGATTGATTTTACCGGCGGCACCCTGGTCGAAGTGGGCTACAAGCAACCGGCGGATTTGACTGCCATTCGTAAGGCCTTGGCGGACGCCGGGTTTGCCGATGCGGCGGTGTTGCATTTTGGTAGTTCCAAAGATGTTTTGATTCGGTTGAAACCGGATGCGGAAGTCAGCAATGCGGAATTAAGTAACCAGGTTCTCAAGGCCATCAATCAGGCGAGTACCCAGAAAGCGGAGTTGCGTCGGGTTGAATTTGTCGGCCCACAAGTGGGCGATGAGCTGGCCGAAGATGGTGGTTTGGCCTTGTTGTATTCCATCTTTGGTATTTTGTTGTATGTCGCCTGGCGCTTTGAATATAAATTCGCGTTGGGTTCTGTTGCCGCGTTGGTGCATGATGTCATCATTACCTTAGGGTTTTTCTCGGTGTTTGCACTCGAGTTTGACCTGACTGTGTTGGCGGCTATTCTGGCGGTTATCGGTTATTCTTTGAACGATACCATCGTCGTTTATGACCGGATTCGAGAGAATTTTCGTAAAATGCGCAAAGGCTCTTCAGAATTCATCATGAATGTATCGCTGAACCAGACCTTGAGTCGTACCTTGATGACATCGATAACGACAGCTCTGGTTTTAGTCGCGCTGGCCAGTTTAGGCGGTGAAATTATCCAAAACTTTGCGATTGCCTTGCTGGTTGGTGTCGGTATCGGAACCTACTCATCTATTTATGTCGCCAGCCCGGTTGTTTTAGGTCTGGGTGTCAGCAAGGAAGATTTGATGATTCCAGAGAAAGAAGGGCTGGATTTAGATGGAATGCCGTAGCACTTTATAATAGCAGGATGGGTTTCGCTGATGCTCTACCCATCCTGCAGATTTCGTAAACAGATATTTTTTTATTTTATATTTAGTGGAGTTTGAAAAAAATGGCAATTGAACGTACGTTTTCAATTATTAAACCCGATGCTGTGGCAAAAAATGTGATTGGTGAAATCATTTCCCGTTTTGAAAAAAACGGTTTACGTATTGTCGCTATGAAAATGCTGCATTTAACCAAAGAACAGGCAGAAGGTTTTTATGCTGTACATAAAGAGCGTCCTTTCTTTAATGATCTGGTCGCGTTTATGATTTCTGGCCCGGTTGTTGTGCAGGTGCTGGAAGGTGAAAATGCGGTATTGAAAAATCGCGAGCTGATGGGGGCGACCAATCCTCAGGAAGCGGCACCAGGTACGATTCGTGCAGATTTTGCCGAAAGTATCGATGAAAATGCGGTGCATGGTTCAGATGCGCCGGAAACCGCAAAAGAAGAAATTGCATTCTTCTTTTCAGAAGATGAAATTTGTGAGCGAACTCGTTAAGTCTGAAAAAACCAATCTGCTCGATTTCGACCGGGAAGGCTTGAAGGCCTTCTTTGTCGAAATGGGTGAAAAGCCGTTTCGAGCAACGCAGTTGCTGAAATGGATTTATCAGGAAGGCGTTGATGATTTTGATCAAATGACCAACCTGAGTAAGTCTTTGCGCGTCTGGCTGAAGCAGAATTGCATTATTCAGGCGCCTGAGATTTTGCTGGAGAAAATAGCCTCTGATGGCACCCGCAAATGGGTGATACAGATGAGTTGCGGCAACCGGGTGGAAACGGTGTTCATCCCGGAACAAAATCGCGGTACGTTATGCGTGTCTTCGCAAGTCGGCTGCGCACTGGCCTGTACTTTTTGCTCGACCGCACGCCAAGGCTTCAATCGAAATCTGAAAGTTTCTGAAATTATCGGTCAATTATATAGCGCTCAAAACAGATTGGGCGATGCCCAGCGTATCACCAATGTCGTGATGATGGGCATGGGCGAACCGCTGCTGAATTTTGACAATGTGGTAGCGGCGATGAATCTGATGATGGATGATTTTTGCTACGGTCTGTCCAAACGACGGGTGACAGTCAGTACATCCGGCATTGTTCCGGCCATGCAGCGTTTGAGCCAGGTCTGTGATGTCAGTATGGCGGTATCATTACATGCGCCGACGGATGCACTGCGGGATGAGCTGGTGCCTATCAATCAGAAATACCCTTTGTCAGAGTTGATGGCAGCCTGTCGTGATTATGCGAAAACCGGGCCACGTAAACATATTACCTTTGAATATGTCATGCTGGCGGGTATCAATGATTCGATAGCTGATGCGAAAGCATTGATAAAATTATTGCGTCATGTGCCGGCCAAAATCAATTTGATTCCATTCAACCCTTTCCCCGGGTCAGATTACCGGTGCTCCACAGGTCCTGTCATTCTGAAGTTTCGTGATGTTTTACACAATGCGGGTATTGTTACCACCATACGAAAAACCCGGGGTGATGATATTGATGCGGCCTGTGGTCAGCTGGTCGGTCAGGTCAAAGATAAAAGTCGTCGTCATCTCAAGCTTTACCCAGCCTTGTCACACGTTAAGGCAAGTCATGGGCGCCAGACGTGAAAATAGTATGATAGTTTCTGACGTGATGTATACCATTGTAAAGACAAAGCTGGGTGAAATGGCAGGAGAGAATGTGCATGTATAAAACAGGCGTTTTTTTTCTGGCCTTGATGC
>CAYUAE010000007.1:0-18029 GCA_964442675.1 uncultured Methylomarinum sp. | reverse complement strand
TGGCAGGAGAGAATGTGCATGTATAAAACAGGCGTTTTTTTTCTGGCCTTGATGCTGTCAGGGTGTATGGCCGAGAACCCCTTGGGCCGCGAAGCCAGCCCTGATGAGCAAGCGCAAGTGCAGCTGCAGCTCGGTGTGCGTTACCTGGAAATGGGCATGTTGACCGAGGCGCAAGAAAAGCTGTTGACTGCCGAACGTTACGACAGTCAGAATGCCGAAGTCCAGGATGCCTTAGCCGTATTGAGTGAACGGCTCGGTCAACGTGAGGATGCAGATTATCATTACCGCCGCGCCATCGAATTAAATCCGCAGTCCTATAGCAGTAAAAATAATTATGGTCGGTTTTTATGCGAGGCGGGACGTTTTGATGAGGGCTTCAAGTTATTGCAAGAAGCGCTTGATAATCCGTTAAATAACCGGAAATGGTATGCACAGACCAATATTGGCCTATGCTATCTGAAACAGGGACAAACCGATTTGGCTGAGCAGGCCTTTCGGCATGCGTTGCAGTACCAGCCGGGCTATGCACCAGCATTGCAACAAATGCAAAAAATTAGTTATCAGAATAGACGTTATATGTCAGCACGGGCCTTTTTACAACGTTATCTGGCTGTGGCTGAGCATACCCCGGAAACACTTTGGGTAGGCTGGCAAACGGAACGGGCATTGGGAAATCAGGCTATGGCTGAGAAATATCGTAACCAGTTATTAACACGTTTCCCAGCCAGTAAACAGGCGCAGCAAGCGCGTAAAGCAATCAATCATTAAATTAACGTTATACAGGACATGGCAAAACAACCGCTTATTCAGGCCATTCGAGGCATGCACGACATTCTGCCCGAGACATCGCCGCTTTGGCATAAAGTAGAAGGCATTATCAAATCGGTACTCGACAGTTATGGTTATCAGGAAATCCGTTTGCCTGTTGTCGAAAAAACCGAATTATTCAAGCGCTCTATCGGCGAGGTGACCGATATCGTCGAAAAGGAAATGTACACCTTTGACGATCGCAATGGCGATTCTTTGACCTTAAGGCCGGAAGGCACCGCCGGCTGCTTGCGTGCCTGCTTAGAACATGGCCTGCTGCATAACCAGGTACACAGACTGTGGTATATGGGGCCGATGTTTCGGCATGAACGGCCGCAAAAAGGCCGTTATCGCCAGTTTTATCAATTGGGTATTGAAACCTATGGTATGGCTGGCCCTGATATCGATGCTGAAATTATTTTATTGAGTCATCGTTTATGGAAAAAACTCGGTATTCTGCCTGATTTGGAATTGCAACTGAATACGCTCGGGACGCTGGCCGAACGGCAGCTTTATCGCGAAAAACTGGTCGCTTATTTTAATCAACATTTAGATGAACTGGATGACGATAGTCTGCGACGGCTTGAAACCAATCCATTGCGTATTTTAGATAGCAAAAACCCGGCTATGCAGTCGATGCTGAAAAATGCACCTGCTCTGATGGATTCTTTGGGTGAAGACAGTCTGAATCATTTTAATACCTTAACCGGTTTGCTGGATGAGTTAGGCGTTGCGTATGTGATCAATCCACGTCTGGTTCGCGGGCTGGATTATTATGGCAAGACTGTGTTCGAATGGGTGACTGATAAATTGGGCGCACAAGGGACGATTTGTGCGGGTGGCCGTTATGATGGCTTGATTGAACAATTAGGCGGAAAAAATAACTACGCTATCGGTTTTGCACTGGGTATGGAGCGCTTGCTGGCCTTGGTCGAACAGCAGGAAGACTTTCAACCGGACGCTGGCGTCGATGTCTATGTTATCAATGTCGGCGAAAATGCGGCACATTTTGCGATGCGGGTAAGCGAGACGTTGCGGGATGAGGTTCCTGGCTTGAAAGTCGTGCTGCACTGTGGCGGTGGCAGTTTTAAAAGCCAATTTAAAAAGGCTGACAAAAGTGGTGCCGAGTTTGGCGTGATTATCGGTGAAGATGAAGCACAAAAGCAGCTCGTCAGCCTGAAACCATTGCGCAGCGATGATGAACAAAAAAATATGTCGCTTGATCAATTGACGACGACTCTGCGACAGTGGAAGCAATCTTAAATCTAAAGATTAAAGTAACTACTCAACATATTTAGGTGTTTAATATCAGCCACTTACTCCAGAAGACGCCGTCAATACATCCGTGTAGGCTTGAATGTGACATCCTTGTCACATACGCTTCTTCCGTAAGCAACTGATATTAAATGGCATTTATTTTATTAAAGTACGCTGACTAGATACAGATTAAACAGGAAATAACATGGAAATTTATGATACTGAAGAAGAACAGGTCGAAGCGCTAAAGCGCTGGTGGAAAGAAAATGGCACCTCAACACTGGTTGGCATTGGTTTGGCGATTGCCGTCGTTTTAGGTTGGGATTACTGGAAGAGTTACAAACAGGAACAAGCGCTCAAGGCTTCAGCATTGTACGATCAGATTTTGAAGCGCAGCGCCGCAGGCAATGATAGCGATGTGGAGAAAATTGCCGCACAATTACAGCAAAAATATGCCTCTACCGCTTATGCCGCTTATGCCCAGTTATTTTTGGCTAAAAGTCAGGTGGCAAAAAATGCACTGGCGGAGGCAGAAACGACGTTGGATAAGCTGATGAAAACGGCTGATAGCGAAATCAGTAATCTGGCACGGATCCGGTTAGTGCGGGTGAAACTGGCCAGCAAAAAATATGAAGAAGGCTTACAGTTGATTGCGATGGCTGACCCTGAGACAACAAAAGGTTTTGCCGGAATATATGATGAATTAACCGGCGATTTATATGTGGGCTTAGGCCGTTTGGCAGAAGCGAGAACCGCCTATACCAGCGCCTTACGTTCAGGCTCTAATTCGCCTTTTATACAATTTAAGCTGGATGATATAACGGCGGCCGAAATTGTTTCAGAGTCTGAATAATTGATTATTTTCGACAGGCGACCTGTGATGCGAGCGATTTTACTGCTGATAACATTGTTTTTGGCCAATGGCTGTGCCGTATTGGATGAAGGTAAGAACTTTCTGACTGGCATGATGGGCGGGGAAGATAATAGCAATCCACCGGCCGCTTTAATCGAATACAAGCCTGAAATTGAAATCGAAAAAATCTGGCAACAGAGTGTTGGCGATGGCGCCGGAGAATACTATTTAAAGCTGGGACTGGCGATCAGTTATGGCAAATTGTTTGCAGGTGACCGTGAAGGGCTGGTATTGGCGCGGGATTTAAAAACGGGCGATGAAATTTGGTCGCAGGATACCGACATGCTGCTTTCGGCTGGCCCTGGAGTGGGCGAGGAGACGGTGATCATGGGGTCGAGTCATGCCGAAGTTATCGCCTTGTCGCTTGAAACCGGTGAGCTGCGCTGGAAAGCTCAGGTTTCCAGTGAAGTGTTGGCAGCTCCTGTGGTATCAGACGGTATTGTGATCATCCGCACTATCGATGGCAAAGTTTTTGCGTTGAGTGAAAAAGATGGCAAGCAACTGTGGATATTTGAGCGCGATGTTCCGGCGCTGAGTATTCGTGGCCTGAGTCGGCCGGTAGTGGTGGAAGGCAATGTCATTGCAGGGTTCGCCAATGGAAAGTTGTTGGCCTTACGGCTCACCGATGGCAAATTGATGTGGGAATCGACCATCGCGATACCGACCGGACGTTCTGAGGTCGATAGATTGATCGATCTGGATGCCGACCCGATAGAAGCCGATGGCGTCGTTTTTGTCTCCAGTTTTCAGGCCGGAACTTTCGGCGTGCTGGAAGTCGATGGCGATATCTTGTGGAGGAATGCCGATGTTTCCAGCAAATCAGGGATGAGTGCGGATTGGCGTTATTTGTATGTCAGTGATAAAGACAGCGAAGTCTGGCAATTAGATCAACGCAATGGCGCATCGTTATGGAAACAGGACGAATTGCAATACCGTAAATTATCGGCGCCGACTGTATATGACGATTATGTCGTGGTAGGCGATTTTGCAGGCTATGTGCATTGGTTGTCATCCAGCGATGGCCGGCAATTAGCGCGTATCCGTTTAAGTGACGCGGCAATCGATGCACAACCCTTAGTGGTTGATAAAACCGTTTATGTTTTAGCCCGGGATGGTTCTTTAGCCGCCTACCGGGTCAGAGGAAAGTGATGTTACCTGTTATTGCCCTGGTCGGGCGGCCGAATGTCGGCAAATCCACCTTGTTTAATTATTTGACCCGCAGCCGCGAGGCGCTGGTGGCCGATTATCCCGGACTCACGCGAGACCGACAATATGGCCGGGTTAAACGCGGCCATCGAGATTGTCTGGTGGTGGATACCGGTGGTATCGTCGATGACAAAGACGGTATCGACAGTTTTGCCCGTAAACAGGTCGAGGTTGCGCTGGAAGAAGCCGATGTCGTGTTTTTTCTGGTGGATGCCAGGGCCGGACTGAATGCTGCCGATCAAATGATTGCCGATTCCTTGCGGCGACGGAACAAGCCTGTGGTATTGGTTGCCAATAAAATCGATGGCGTTAATGCTGAGATTGCGACTGGCGATTTTTATAGTCTGGCCTTGGGTGAACCGGTGCCGATCGCCGCCAGTCATGGCCGTGGTGTGGGTGAATTGCTGGCGCGTATTGATGAGCTCATTCCTGAGGTTACTGCTGAAGATGATGACGCCGAAACGGGCGGTATCGGTATCGCTATCGTGGGTCGTCCGAATGTCGGCAAATCAACCCTGGTCAATCGTTTATTAGGTGAGGAGCGGGTGGTGGTTTTTGATGAAGCCGGAACGACCCGCGATAGTATTTATATTCCGTTCGAACGCAATGGGCAGAAGTTTACCCTGATCGATACCGCCGGCATGCGGCGTAAGGCAAGGGTTTCACTGGCAATCGAAAAGTTTAGTATTATCAAATCGCTGCAGGCGATTGAAAAAGCCAATGTGGTGATTTATCTGATCGATGCACGGGAAGGCGTGACCGACCAGGATGCGCATTTACTCGGCCTGATTCTGGAAGCAGGGCGGGCGCTGATTATTGGATTGAATAAATGGGATGGTATCAGTCCGGAACAAAAAGAACGGGTGAAAAAACAGATTGAGCGCAAATTACCCTTTCTGGAGTTTGCCGAAAAACATCCTATTTCAGCGTTGCATGGCAGTGGTGTCGGTAAATTGTTCGATGTGGTGCATGAATTATACGATGCGGCGATGATTGATATGTCTACGCCGGTGCTGACGCGGATTTTGAAAGACGCGGTAGAAGCGCATCAACCACCGCTGGTGCGAGGACGACGGATTAAACTTAAATATGCTCACCAAGGTGGCCGCAATCCACCCGTCGTCGTGATTCATGGCGTACAGACCGATGCGCTGCCCGATGCCTATCGGCGTTATCTGATGAATTATTATCGACAACAGCTGGATCTGAAAGGAACACCGGTTAAATTGGTGTTTAAATCACCGGAAAATCCATTCAAAGGACAGCGCAATAAACTGACTGAACGACAGCAGAAAAAACGCCGTCGGCTGGTTAAATTCAGCAAGCGTAAAAAATAAATCGCGGTCTCATTAAGCCAGCGCAAATGTTAAGCGTATTTCTTTTAGGATCATCATTATGGCAACGATAACATTTCAAGGTAAACCTATTCATACCTGTGGGGAATTGCCTGCTGTTGGCAGCAAGGCACCTGATTTTAAACTGGTCAGTACACGTCTGAAGGACGTCTCCTTGCATAATTACAAGGGAAAAATAAAATTATTGAATATCGTCCCCAGCTTGGATACACCGACCTGTCAGATTTCTACCCGAAAATTCAACCAGAAAGCGGCAAAGCTTGAAAATACCGTGGTGCTGACCATTTCCGCTGATTTGCCGTTTGCCCAAAGCCGTTTCTGTGAATCCGAAGGGCTGAAAGATATTGTGCCGTTGTCCTGTTTTCGCGCTAGCTTTGGCCAAGATTATGGCATCACCCTGGTCGATAGTGTGTTAAAAGGCCTGACCGCCCGTGCCGTGGTGATTATCGATGCCGATAATACGGTACGCTACACCGAACTGGTTAGTGAAATTGCCGAAGAGCCTGACTATGCAGCTGCCTGGGAGGCGTTGTAAGCAGGCCTGATGGCAATTTATGTTAAGGGTTGAGGCGCGATAGTGGGTCTTGCCGGTAATAAAGACAAAGTTGCCGGTAAATGTTCGGAACATTCTGATAAAAGTGCTCAGGCGTACAAAAAAAAGACTCACTACAGACAGCAAAGAACTCGGCCGGTGCGGTTAGTGCATAAGGGTTGAGACAAATATGTCGGTGATGTGCATAGCGTTTTTGCATTGATGCATAGGTCTTGCTGAAGCTGTCGGTCCAGTCTCGAGTAGACATGTCGTGATGTAACGCCGGCATGCCATTGGCTTTGCCATTTGACATATCCAGTTTATGTGCAATTTCATGGATGATGACATTTTGCCCGCGTTCAGGATTTTGTAGATCCCGTTGAATCGTTTCCCAGGCTAAAATAACAGGGCCTTGCAGCCAGGCTTCTCCACTCAGTACGGCGTCTTTATGATGAACGATGCCTTGGCTATCCATTTCATCGCGGCTCACATAAAATGCATCGCCATAAATCAGTACTGTATTCCAACCTTTCAAGTGTTCGAATCCCAGATTAAGAATGGGCAGACAGGCATAGCTGGCGATAGTGACGCGCATAGTGTCGGTGAGCTGGATGTTTTTTCCTGAAAGCTCTTTTTGATAGAGAAAAAGACTGCTCAGTTCACGTAAGCGGGTGTTTTCTGCAGGCGATAATGTCGTGATTAAAGGCAGGTTTTTGGTAACCTTTTCCCATAAGGAAAAAGGAATGGCATAGTGGCGCAGCAGATAAGCGTAATAAAGTCTTTTCCAGAATGCTATCAATTGTCAGAACTGTCCAGTGGAAGAATGAGCAGGTAAATCAGAAATAAAAAGGCCAGGAATGGCCAGGCAAAAGGCAGCATAAAAAATAATCCACCTAGAAAAAAGCTGATTGTCAGTATAAAAAGTATGAGACCGGCACCTAAAAAGCTCAGCAGCATTAAAAATCCAGTAAAGACTAAAATACCCAGAAAAATTGGCAATAGAGCAAAATGAGCGAGAGGTTCACCAATGGGCTGGCCATTGATAATAAGGCTGAATTGTCCGGCCGCAGGGTGGAAAAGATAAATCAGGCCGCATAAGGCTAGAGAAATAATTAACAGACGAATGAAAAAAAGTTTTTTGGGGGGCATGGCTGTAAGCGTTAAGGCAGAGTCTGAAAAGACAGTAAGTACTGACTGAAATCCCTTTCTGTCAGTTTTTATAGTTTAATCAAATGATTTATGAATATGTTCTAAGGCTTTATGTGCTGCTTTAGATGCACGATTGCTGTGCTTTTTATTGGCATGATCAATCGCTTCTTCAAGTTTTTTTATAGCCATATCCATATGCATTTTTCTCTCATGATGTTCCTGGGCCGCCATTTTAGCATGATGTAAGGCCTCTTTACTGTGTTCTTTAATTAGCTCCAGATGGCCTTTTTCCGCATGGCTGGCGGCAACCGCAGCATGCTCTAAGGCATTGGCGCTGTGATGTTCGCCGGCATAAGCGATGCTGGAGGACAATAAAAAAGCACTTGATGCGAGTACGATGGATTTTATAGTCATTGTTATTCCTCCTCAGAAGTGATGATGACCATTCTGACGAATGGTAGACGTTAGACTGAGGGTGACAAAAAAAGTTTAATTGTTGCCAGAGAAGGTTTTTGAAACGTAATTGCTTGAATTTTTCTCTATCGCTTCAGCAGCCAAACAAGGTTTCGCCTTTGGCGAGATACCAGTTGTTGATATCGTCCCAGATGTCTTCGGCGGTTTCGGCAAACCAGAATAATTCCAGGTCTTCCGGGTCGATAACGCCTTCATCCATTAAAAAGTCGAAATTGACAGCCTGTTTCCAGTAGTTTTCTCCGACCAGAATGATGGGAACGGCGGGCATACTGCGGGTTTGAATCAAGGTCAGCGTTTCAAATAATTCGTCCAGGGTGCCGTAACCACCGGGGAATACGACCAAGGCTTTGGCGCGTAGCAGGAAATGCATTTTTCGGCAGGCGAAATAGTGAAATTTAAAACATAATTCTGGTGTGATATAAGGATTGGGATATTGTTCATGCGGCAGGGTGATATTCAAGCCAATCGTTTTTGAGCCAACATCGTAAGCGCCTCGATTAGCAGCTTCCATCATGCCGGGTCCCCCACCAGTCATGATAAGTAAGCGGCAGTCGTGTGCACCATGACCTGATTTTCCGACAATCTGGCCGAATTCACGGGCGACATCATAATAGCGGCTTTTATCTTGAATACGTTTGGCGATTGCCAGGCGTTTTTTTAAGGTTTCATTATGGGGAGTATTATTTAAGGCTTCGGTCAGTGCCTGAACGCGGCGTTTAGCGACGACGGGTTCAACAATACGGGTGCTGCCGAAAACGACGATGGTGTGTTTGATGCCGTGGTCTTGCATCAATAATTCAGGTTTCAAAAAATCCAGTTGCAGGCGTGTGGGCCGAACCGGGTCACTCTGTAAAAAATCGACATCTTCATCGGCCTGCCGGTAGCTGGGGCTGGTCATGATTTTATGGACGCGATGCGGGGCGTCCGGGTCTTCTTCCAGCGGCTTGGGGCTTTGCCACGGCAAGGGTTCGATACGATCCTTTGCCGGTGGTTTGGGGATGCATCGGTTTGTTTTTCTGGTCATGGTTTATCCCAATTAGTGATGCCAAAGAATAAAATTTGCTTCTAGCGGTACTTGCGCTATGTCATGCCGTGGAATGATACGCGGGGTGTAGTCGCTCAAAGGACGTGTTGCGGGTATTTCGATATGATAATCATAGGCATTGATAGCGCCGACGAGCTGTTTTTGGCGTTGAAACAGATGCCGTTCGGGGGGGGTGTTGTCCAGACCGTCAGCGTATAGTTCCACTTGAATGGCATCGGCGTCAATATCATCAACATAAACTTGTAAGTCGATAATGTGCCGATCATTTTGTGTTGTTGCCAGGTATTCGCCAAAACGCAAATGCGTCCAGTTTTTTTGCAGTTTATTTTTCCATTCGCTGATATCCTGGCCCAGGTCAGGCTGTGCTTTTGTTCGTGCCTGGTAGGCTTTAGCCGCAGGCAGGTAATAGTGTTCGGTATATTGGCGAACGGCGCGGCTGGCCGAATAGACGGGCGTTAATTGCGACATGCTTTCGCGAATGCGGTTAACCCATTGCTTAGGGATACCGTTGCTGTCGCGATGATAAAATTGTGGTGCAATTTCCTGTTCCAGCAGGGTATATAAATCCTCGGCTTCTTTCGCGTCCCAGGCAGGGTCGCTGTCATGCTCCTGACCATCACCTAATGCCCAGCCGACGTCAGGATTATAAGCCTCAGCCCACCAGCCATCCAGTTCGGAGAGATTGAGGCCACCATTGACCAGGATTTTCATGCCGCTGGTGCCGCAAGCTTCCCAAGGACGTCGCGGTGTATTGAGCCAGACATCGACACCTTCCACCAGACGTTCTGTCATTTGCATATCGTAGTCACTCAAAAAAATAATATGCGGCCGCACATGCGGCTGTCGAATGAACTTAATCCATTGCTGAATCATCGCCTGGCCAGGATAGTCGGCAGGATGTGCTTTGCCGGCAATAATCAACTGAACCGGACGGTCGGGATTGCTTAAAATTGAAAGCAGGCGCTCCGGGTCATGCAATAACAGATTCGGTCGTTTATAGGTGGCAAAGCGTCGGGCAAACCCCAGCGTTAGAATATTCGGGTCAAGCAGGGTTTTAGCCTGTTCGACCTCATCCAGGCTTGCGCCGGAGGCTGCCAGTTGTCTGGCCAGGCGTTTGCGTGCATAGTCGATCAATGATTGACGGCCAATGCTGCGGAATTCCCACAGTTTGGCATCACATAAACAATGGATCTCGGTTGATAATGAGTCCGATGCATTGAGCCAACGATCTTTGCCGCAACTATCGGTCCAGACCTGGTCGGCAATGGGTGAGTCCCAGCTTGGCATATGGACGCCATTGGTGACGTGTTGAATGGGGATTTCGGCAGTGGGCCAACGCGGGAAAAGGGACTGGAAAATTTCTCGACTGACGCGACCATGTAATTGGCTCACACCATTGATTGCACCACTGCCACGAATAGCCAGATAAGCCATGTTGAAAGGCTCGTTATCATCATTCGGGTTGAGGCGGCCGAGTGCCAATAATTCTTGAATGGAAATTTTTAAACCCGTTTCAGCATAATGTCCCAGATATTGTTTTATCATCTGTGGCGGGAATAAGTCGAATGCCGCAGCAACAGCGGTATGGGTGGTGAACAAATTGCCGGCACGGGTCACATTAAGCGCGGCGGCAAAGGGCAGCCCATGTTTCTTTTGATAGCAACGCGCCCGCTCGAGTACAGCAAAGGCAGCATGACCTTCGTTCAAGTGACAGACTTCAGGTTCGATGCCGAGTTCGGTCAATAAGCGCCAGCCGCCGATACCTAACAACATTTCCTGCTGTAAACGTAATTCGGTCCCGCCACCATATAATTCACTGGTAATACCTTGATGGGTTGGGAAATTGGCCGGGTCGTTACTGTCCAGCAGATAGAGGGTCGCGCGGCCGACGTGTACCTGCCAGCAGCGTAACCAGACGTTGTAACCTGGAAGCTGAACTTTGAGGCGTAGCCATTCTCCATTCTCTTGGCGTACCGGCTGGATGGGTAACTGACCAGGGTCATTGTAGGGATAAAATGCTAATTGGCGACCTTCATTGTCGATGACCTGGCGAAAATAACCGCGTTGATAGAGTAGACCAATGCCAATGACAGGAACGCCTAAATCGCTGGCCGCTTTGAGTTGGTCGCCCGCGACATTTCCCAAGCCGCCAGAATAAATAGGCAAGGCTTCAGATAGCATGAACTCCATGCTGAAATAGGCGATGTGGCGCAACGGCGAATCTGCATGCTGTTGTTGAAACCAGGCAGGTCTATGCTTTAATTGGTGATGCGTTTTGAGGTGTTTATCCAGTTGTTTTCGTAGCTTGGAATCACTCAGCACCTGCTTGATCCGGTCATAGGATGCGGTTTGTAAAACCGCCCATGGGTTATGCGACTGTTCCCATAAGTCTGGTTCCAGTTGTTGCCAGAGATTATCGGCGGCATGATTCCAGGTACAACGCATATCCAATGCCAATTCGATGAGCAGTTCAAGGCCATCAATATCCAGCAGTGATGGCCGGCCCAGTAAATATTTTGTTGGGTTATCAATCATGGTTTAGTCGCCGTTTTAGTGGTTATTGTGGTTGGAATGCTTGGCATGAAAATGCAGAGAATGACGGACACGATTTAAATAATGCCGATGTCTGGGGCTGCTGTTTTCCAGATGATGATAGGTCATCAGTTTTAAGCCATCTTCAATCAAAACCCAGAACAGGCAATAGCCCCAGATCATGCCGATAATTTCCCAGGATATGGGGGTGACAAACAGGCCGTAATGCGCAATGAGCATCGCAACGATCTGGGTGCCGATAATGGCTGTCAGCAATAATGGTGCAGGATAGGGTGGGCATAAAAAACAATGCCGGGTACGGGCTACAAACAAGGTGAGGTGCCCTGCGATCGCCAGTTTCAGAAAGATAATGGTTTGTAATTCTGCGGTACTGACATGGTAATAGCTTTCGGCGAGGATCATCAGCAAGAAGGTTTCGACTACGCCGACCAGTCCGAGTACGGTGGCGATGGTCAGCACTTGGCGCATATCCCAATTGACCGGTTTTTGCGCGGTGTAGGTGTTGTCTTTGGCAATTGTCAGAATAGGGAGGTCATTGAGTAAGGCCAGCAAGATGATCATGATGGCAGTAATGGGATAGATGTTGTAAATCAGCATCGCCAATACCATAAAAACCATGATGCGGATGGTTTCGGTGATACGGTAAATCGCATACGAATTCATCCGACTGAAAATACGCCGCGCTTCCTCGATAGCATGCTTGATGACCAGTAAACCGGGTTCGGTCAAAACCAGATCGGCGGCAGCCCGGGCGGCATCGGTTGCGCCGGAGACAGCAATACCCACATCCGCCTGTTTTAAGGCCGGGGCGTCGTTAACACCATCACCGGTCATGCCGACGATATGCTTATTGGCTTGAAGATCTTTCACCAGCCAGAATTTATGTTCCGGGAAGACCTGGGCAAAGCCATCTGCGCGTTCAGCACAGTGCGCGACTTCATGAATCAGGTCTTTTTTGTCACGGGCGCTGATGATTTGGTCGGCCAGTAGAATATTGGTGCCTAAGTCCAGGTCCTGGGCGATTTGTTTGGCAATGGCGATATTGTCGCCGGTTACCATTTTGACATCGACACCTAATGCCTTGATATTCTTAAGTGTCTCTTTAGCGTCATCGCGAGGTGGGTCGAATAATGGGATAATCCCGAGGAATACCCATTGTCCTTCTGCATCGGTCTGGGCTACGCCCAGTGCCCGGTAGCCTTTTTGGGCAAATTCATTGACCACTTTTTCAGCTTTTTTACGTTGTTCCGGGTCAGGTTTGCATAAGGCGAGAACGACTTGTGGTGCACCTTTGCTGACTTTAAAGTGTTTGCCATCGGCTGAGACAATGGTGGCTTCCGTGCGTTTGCGAATGGGGTCAAATGGAATAAAACTTTGTTGTTGAAAACCTGATAAAGGTGTTTTGTCGGGTAATGCTTGTAAAATCGCATTGTCGATGGCGTCAGGGGTATCCCATTCAGACGCTAAGGCAGCCGTCAGAATAAGTTGTTGTTGATCGGCACCATTGAAGTACGCGGGGTCTCCCAGTGTAAGCTCATTTTTAGTCAATGTGCCCGTTTTATCTGAACATAGAATGTCCATGCTGGCCAATTCTTCGATAGATTCGAGGCGTGAAACAATGGCTTTTAAACGGGCCAAACTTGCCGCCCCCACGGCCATCGTGACGGAAAGAACGGCCGGCATGGCAACAGGGATGGATGCAACAGTCAGAATCAGGGCGAACTGTACCAGTTCCATAATCGGCAAATGTCGCTCCAGCCCTACCAATACCAGGATGATCACCAGTCCTAAGCTGATAAAAATCAAATAATCGCCAATGGTCAATACCGCTTTTTGAAAATGGGAAACGGATTTGGCGGAACTCACCAGCTTGGCGGTTTTACCAAAATAGGTATTGCTGCCGGTTGCGACGACAATGCCAAGCATTTCACCCTGTTTGGCAATTGAACTGGAATAAATCAGGTCGCCGATGTTCTTATTGACGGGTAGTGATTCACCTGTCAACGCAGATTGGTCAACACTAAGATAATCGCCTTTTAGCAATACAATGTCGGCCGGTACGACATCGCCGAGCCGAATACGGACAATATCGCCGGGGACTAATTGCTTGGCATCGATTTCTTGCCATTCTCCATCGCGACAGACCCAGGACTTTAATGCGAGCTGTTTTTTGAGTTGTTCGATTGCGTTACCGGCCTGATATTCCTGCCAGAATCCGACGACAGCATTGAAAACCAGTAACACCAAAATGATAACCAAATCTTCGGTATGATGAACGATAGCCGATAAAATCGCCGCGATTTCGATCATCCACGGGATAGGCCCCCAGAAATAAGACAAAAATTTCAGTATCGGGTTGACCTTGTGTTCCTGAATCGCATTCGGGCCATAATGCGCCAGACGGGCGCGTGCATTCTCTGCAGAAAGACCATTCAGGTCGCTTTTTAGATAGTTAAGTAACGCATCCGCTTCCAGGGAGCGGACTTTTTCGCTATCTAATAATGGCGGAAAGTCGCTGGTGTTGTTTTTCATGGCAAAACCTTGTCGAGGTAAAGTTATAGGCAGTTCTCAAGCTTATAATGTTGATGCAAACTTGGAATTTCAACTGTTGTGCGTTTAAGTTTTTTGGCAAATAATGGCATCACGTCTTTTTCGCCATGCACCAGAAAGGTCGTGGCCGGGGAGCCGGTGTGTTGATGCCATTGCAACAGCTCCTGTTGGTCAGCATGGGCAGAAAAACCGCCGATGGTATAAATGCTGGCTTGTACCGGGATTTCTTCGCCAAAAATTTTAACGACTTCGGCACCCTCGATAATTCTGCGCGCCAGCGTTCCTTGGGCGGCATAGCCGACAAAGATGATGCTATTATGCTGGTTCCATAAATTATGTTTTAAGTGATGGCGAATGCGGCCACCGGTACACATGCCAGAACCGGCAATGATGACCGCGCCGCCGCTGACTGAATTAAGCGCCATGGATTCGGCTGTTTCTCGGGTAAATTTCAAGCCTGGAAAAGAAAGCGGGTCAACGCCGTTTTTAAAAATATGACAGGTCTCTTTGTCAAAACATTCAGGATGACGGCGGAAAATTTCAGTCGCCGAAATAGCCATCGGTGAATCTAAAAATACCGGCAGGTAGGGTGGAAGATGTCCTTTGTCGATGCCTTCCCGAATATAATACAAAAGCTCCTGAGCGCGCTCTAAGGCAAAGCTGGGAATGACGACATTTCCCCCTTGGTGAATGGTCGTGTTGATGGCTTGATAAAATTCCTCCAGTGTGGGAGTCAGAGTTTTATGCTTGCGATCGCCATAAGTGGTTTCTATAACCACAATATCCGCTTTTGGCGGTGTAGCCGGGTCACGGATGATCGCGCGGCCGTGATAGCCGAGGTCGCCGGAAAAAACCAGTGTGCGAGGCTTACCTTTGATTTTGGTTTCAATCACAATCGACGCCGAGCCTAAGATATGACCGGCGTCGATAAAAGTAACTTTGAATCCCGGGAAGATTTCAATCGGTTTGTTGTATTTCGCTGTACGGCCAAAATAGCCAAAACTGTTTAAGGTATCGACGACAGAATATAAGGGTTCTATCAATGGCTTTGTGCCATGGCGTGAAATTTTGCGGTTTTTATAGCGGACTTCTTCTTCTTGCAGATGGGCGGCGTCTAACAGGACCAGGCGGGCTAACTCACAGCTGGCCGATGTGGTAATGATTTCGCCTTGAAAGCCCTGTTTAACCAATAATGGAATACGACCGCAATGGTCGAGGTGAGCATGTGTCAGTAATAAATAATCAATCTCGGCCGGGTCAAAGCCAAAAGGCTGGGCATTTTCTTCCTCTATCTCCCGCCCGCCCTGATATAAACCACAATCAATCAGAATCTTTTTGCCTTTTTTAGTCAGTAAATGGCAGGACCCTGTTACGTTCTGATCAGCACCGTGAAATTCAATGCGCATGGGACACTCTCCTTAAGACCTGAAGATAAGGTGATGGTAGCAGAAAACCCCAAGGGGAGTTGAATTTAGCTTAAATCAGTTATTTTTCCATTGTCATCAAATGATACTCTAACATAAGATGCATGCCGGTATTTTCTGAGTAAATCACTATCAATACCAAAAAATTCTGCTTGGTCTTCCAGCGTAACAGATTGAGGTTTTGCGCGCCGGTCATTGCCTTTAAAACGGATGAAATTATAAGCTGCCCAGATTGCAAGGCTCCCGCCCATAATGGCAACCGAGGTGATAAATTTGACAAAGTCATGGATCACCTGCTTATAACCTTGTAATGTGAACATTTCAAAGTAAACCAGATGATAGCCAAGATACCAGGCTAGTAAGGTGGCAACCGGAACCCAGAGGAAAAACCAGAGAACCCAGAAAATAAAGGTGAGAAAAACAGAAGAATAGCGTTGCCATAAGGACTGCATGGAGGGGGAGTCGAGGATTAAATCTTTCATCTGATTCCCCGGTCAGGGCTGACCCATGTTGCGCGTTGGCCTTTTTTTCTGAAGATGGCTTTTTGCATGCCAAAGACAGTGGTGAATACACTGATAATCCAATACACCATCGGATACCAGATTACCCAGAAGTAGTTTTTGCCTATCCCTTTTTCATAACGGCCGTCGATAAACAGGCTGATGGCAAATTGCAACAAACAGGTTATTCCCAGTAATACACCGCCCCAGCTCGGTAGTAATGTGGGGACTTTTAGCGGGTCAGGTAATTCAATAAAATAACCCAATGCCCAGAATGTAAATGTGATTAGCATGGTATAAGCCCAAAAAATACTGATCAGATATTCCAGGTATATCATCCACATACGCCGAGATACCCAAAGCCCGAGTTTCTTAAAATATTTAAGCATAACTTCCATACCGCCCTGAGCCCAGCGCAGGCGTTGTTTCCATAAGCCAGTCAATGTTTCGGGCATTAAAATCCAGCATAAGGCATTGGGTTCGTAACGAATATCCCAGTGATCCAACTGTAATTTCCAACTGATATCGATATCCTCGGTGACCATATCAGGGCTCCAGTAGCCGACTCGGTGTAGTGCCGATTTACGAAAACCGGCCACGACGCCTGAAACAGTGAATATACGACCATATATTCGTTGTGCTCGTTTAATCAGGCCGATAATGGCTGAAAATTCTCCTACCTGTATTTTGCCCAATAATGTGGTGCGGGTTCTGATCCGAGGATTACCTGTAACAGCACCGACTCTAGGACCTGATATAAAATGTTTCATCATCCATGCAACCGCTTCGGGCGCGAGTAAGGCATCGCCATCGATACAAACAAGAAATTCATGGGGGGATAATAAAGCGGCTGTATTTAAAGCGGTTGCCTTGCCTTGGTTGCTGGTCAGGTTAATGACTCTGATTTTGTTATGCCTGGCGGCAAGGTCGTTCAAGATTTCCAATGTGTTATCAGTGCTGCCGTCATTGACTGCGATGATGTCAAATGCAGGATAATTTTGCTGTAGTAAAAATTCGAGGGTTTCGCGGATATCCTCTCCCTCATTATGACAAGGTACGATAATAGATACAGGTGGATAGTGCTCTAATTCAGGTATGTCGCCCGGTTTGAAAGGTTGTTTTCTTTCCCAGTGAAAGTAATAAATGAGTGCGCCAATAATCCATAAATAGGCCATAAACAATGGATAAAAAAAGGCAAAATCTAGTAAAAAATGGAATAAATGAATCGATAGCCAGTCCAGCCATATTTGTAATTGCACGACTAAACTTAAAAACAGCTTGTAGCCTGTTTCTATCAGCTCAGTGAAAAATGGCTTCCATGTTTCTGCCTGTAAAAAGGGTTGTAGGTCCATTATTTTCCTTGTTATTAGCGACGATTATGTGCCATAAGGAAATGTCTCCAGTGTCATTAATTCTTTCAGCATGAACAACGACGGGCTGTTTCTCAGGAAATCATCCGGATAATAGCCAAAGTTCAGGGCGTTTTCTTGCTGCAATAGAAACATTTGTTTTGCTAAAACAGCATCTTTTATTTTGCGGTGGTGCCTCCAGTCTACTGTTTGAAGCTCAAAGACCGTTTTTTGCAATGCGTTAGGTTCGGTTACTGATACCCGACTAATCAGCTGTGCAAACCATTGATCAGGGTTTTCTGCATTTTCCATAAAAGGCATGGCCATTAAGGCGACATAGTCATAATGTTGTAAAAAATCTGGGTAGGATTGAGCAAACCATTCAGTGCTGCGAGGATCCATAATAATATTGGCGTATAGGTTACGCGCTGTTTTAATCGTAGGTCGATAAAACTTTACGGCATTAGCTAAATTCAGTGTGAAATGGGTTAGTGTCTTTATTTTTAATTGTAATTGTTGAGCAGGATTCAGATGGCTTAGTTTTTTTGTGGCTGCCGGGCTGGCATCTTCAAAATCAGTCAAAAAAGCATCGTCGTGAAACAACAATCCTCTGAAATGGCTGTGTTTTGCCAGGTCTTCATAGATTTCTGTTATGAACTGGCGTGCCTGGGGATGGAAGGGTGACAGGCGGTGGTAATTGTTTTTACTTTTTATAGGTTGTCCATCTTTCCATTCCTGTACCCACCACTCATCGGGTAATTGACTTTGAAAGGATAAAACCGGCAGCCAGGCATAAACCTCTACGTTAGATCGGGTTCGTAGCTGCCAGGCTATGCGGTTAAATAGATCTGCCCTGACAGGCAAGTGCCGGTTGGGGAAATATAAAGCATCGGCATTACCATCGCCATCGGGGTC
>CAYUAE010000006.1:0-32298 GCA_964442675.1 uncultured Methylomarinum sp. | reverse complement strand
GCTGTCTGTTTTTGAAAAAGCAAAAATGGCGGACTATTGAAATTAAAATGAAGTGGTAACACTGGTAACACTTTTAAGCTCTTTTTATCGGGATTACCTCAGCTCCTCGCTTTAATCCGTCCAAGTAATCCGCCCAAGCTTGCATCATTTTTTTGCGCTCGGGTAAATATTCAGCGTGACAATAAGCTGCTTTAACCGTGTTTCTTTCAGCATGTGCCAATTGCCGTTCTATCATGTCAGATTTAAAGCCTTGTTCATGTAGCATGGTGCTGGCGGTAGTTCTGAATCCATGTGCGGTATGCTTTCCCTTGTAGCCCATTCGCCGGATTGTTGCGCCTATTGTCTCGCGGCTGATGTGGCCGGTTTTGTTTTTTCCTTGGTTGCTGTGGAATACATAGCGATGTCGCCCGGATAAGCAATGAATTTCCTTTAATAACGCCACTGCCTGATAAGATAGCGGCACAATATGTTTTTCGTTTCTTTTCATCTTTTCGCCGGGTATTCTCCACTCCGCTTTATCCAAATCAATTTCCGTCCATTCCATCTCAGCAAGATTTCCGGGTCTGGCAAATATTAACGGTTGAAGCCTTAAGGCTGTTTTTACGGTGAAACTGCCATTGTAAGCGTCAATATCGCGTAATAGTTTGGCCAGGGTTTTGCTGTCAGTAATGGCCTTATAATGACCTTTAACGGGTGAGGGCAGGGCGCCCCTTAAATCTTGTGTAACATCTCTTTCCGCTCGACCTGTGGCAACACCATACCGGATAGCCTGACCAATAAACTGCTTGGTTCTTGCAGCGGTTTCTAATGCTCCACGGTCAACAATGCGATTTAATGCGGTTAAAACTTCAAGCGCTGACAAGTCTTTTAAAGGTCTTGAACCAATCCAAGGGTAAACATCACGCTCAAAACATCCCTTAATATGTTTTTTGTGTGAGGCGCTCCACTTATTGGTATTTGCTTCCAAAAAATCTTCGGCAACTGCCTTAAACGTGTTTTCTTTATATCCTGCTTTTTCAAGTTTGCGCCTGTTGGATGGGTCTATACCTTCACTTAAAAGCTGTTTGGCTTCGTCGCGTTTCTCTCGCGCCTGCTTCAGGCTGACTGCTGGATATACACCAATGGCTAATAGTTTTTCTTTACCAGCAAAGCGGTATTTCATGCGCCAGTATTTTCCGCCCGATTTGGTGACCAAAAGAAACAAGCCGCCACCATCAAACAATTTATTATTTGCCAGTTTCCCGTCTATCTCTTTTGGCTTTGCGTTTTTAACTGCTGTATTGGTCAACTTCATGAAGCCCCCTTGTTTATTGTGTCGTGTGCTGATTTGGGGGTACATAAAATCATGATGTAGCAAATACCCCCAAATATACCCCCTCTTTTGCGTGGATACCCCCAAACATCCTTGGGCGTTATAGTACCATTCAGGCATAAAAAAACCAGCAATGACGCTGGTTTGTGGACTTTCTTGGACTTGCTTGGATGGGTCAATGGCGGAGAGAGAGGGATTCGAACCCTCGATACGTTGCCGTATACACACTTTCCAGGCGTGCGCCTTCGACCGCTCGGCCATCTCTCCAAAATGAAGCCGATCATTATAATTCAAATGACTAAAAATGCAATCGCTATGCAAAAATAAGTCTGTGCTGCTTGCGAAATAACGGTGACGCGGAGCTTTTTTAAGGGGGTGTAGATAAAGAGTAATCGCTCAGGCATAAAACCGCAATAATTTTAATGGAGTAAGGGTATAATGCCGGGAAACTTTTCTAGCTGGCGAATAAAAATGAATAATAAGCTATTTGTTCCCGTCTCCTCTCGCTTGATAATTTCTATCATCGGAATTCTGTCTTTTGTACTATTAAATATAGTTTATGCAACTGAATCCCGGCATCATACTGCCCAACATAAAAATACCGTTTTTCCTGGTTTTGGGCCAGGCGATCATTATTTGCATAATATGTCGGTTAATTTGTCGGATTATCGGCATATTAAAGACATCAGTCATAAGGCGAGGGATATTCCTTCACCAATTTCACGGCGCTGGCCAAAAACGCATCATATCCAATTGACTGCAACCGAAGTTATCGCACCTATTGCGCATGGTATTCCATATCATTACTGGACGTTTAATGATACGGTTCCGGGGCCTATGTTACGCGTAATGCAAGGGGATAAGGTGGTGTTGACATTGCATAATGAAGATACCAGCAGCCATAGTCATTCTATTGATTTGCATGCAGTAACAGGGCCGGGTGGCGGTGCCGTCATCACGGAAGCTGAACCGGGTGAAATGCGTACCTTGTCATTTCTGGCCAAACAACCGGGCTTGTATATTTATCACTGTGCATCAGGCAATGCAGCAACACATATCGCTAACGGAATGTATGGGTTGATTCTGGTAGAGCCGGTTGGCGGTTTGCCTAAGGTCGATAAGGAATTTTATATCGTTCAAGGTGAGATTTTTACCCGAGGGCGTATCGGTGATACGGGGTTTCAGGCGTTTTCTCCACAAAAAATGATTGATGAGCGGCCGGAATATATTGTGTTTAATGGTAAAACCGGGGCTTTGACGCGTTCAGGTGCATTAACGGCTAAAGTTGGCGATAAAATCCGGTTATTTGTTGGAAATGCGGGGGTGTCAAAAATTTCTTCATTTCATGTTATCGGGGAAATTTTTGATTCTGTGTATCCAGAAGCGGCGACTTCGGCACCGTTGAAAAATGTACAAACAACACTGATTCCGGCAGGTGGAGCCAGTATGATCGAGTTTAGCGTCGATTATCCCGGTAATTATATTTTGGTTGATCACGCTTTAACTCGGATAGATCGAGGGGCATGGGGTGTTTTAACTGTGACCGGCCCTAAGAATCCAGATTTATACAAGAGCTTGACTGAAAAACAACATTCAAAAACCACACATCACGAGGAATAAGGGAGATTGTTATGCATGAAATGAACGGGGTAGAGCCGGCTCAACAAAACCGGAGCCTTATTGTCAGTACGGTAGCATTTACCGTCTGTTTCGCCGTTTGGACGATTTTTTCCATTATCGGCATTAAAATCAAGCAAAATCTGGGCTTGAACGACAGTGAATTTGGTTTGTTGGTTGCAACGCCGGTACTAACTGGATCGTTGAGTCGGATATTTTTAGGTATCTGGACAGACCAATACGGTGGACGTATCGTTTATTTCTTATTGATGATTACGACATCGATTGCAGTTTGGTTATTGTCAACCGTATCAACCTATCCGATGTATTTATTGGCGGCATTGGGTGTGGGTTTGGCCGGCGGTTCGTTTGCGGTAGGTATTGCCTATGTTTCGCGCTGGTTTGAGGCCTCTAAACAAGGTACGGCACTGGGTATTTTTGGGATGGGTAATGTCGGGGCTGCGATTACCAACTTTGGCGCACCGTTTCTGTTGGTGGCCTATGGCTGGGAAAATGTAGCCAGAATTTATGCGGTTATTTTATTTGCGACAGCCTTGATTTTCTGGTTTACCACCGAAGAAGACCCAGTGACCAGGGCGCGAAAGGAAAAGGGTGAAAAAATACGTCCGGCATTGATGCAGTTGGCACCATTAAAGCATCTTAGGGTTTGGCGCTTTGCGACATATTATTTCTTTGTATTTGGCGGTTATGTGGCTTTGGCGTTATGGTTGCCGCGCTACTACATGGGCGCTTATGGTCTTGAAATCGGCACAGCCGGTATGCTGGCGGCGACCTATGCATTGCCAGGCAGTATCTTCAGAGCCTTAGGGGGGTGGATGTCCGATAAAATCGGTGCACGTCGGGTTATGTATATTACCTTTATCGGATCGTTGATTTGTCTGTTTTTCATGTCATATCCGGCGACAGATTATGTGGTTCATGGTATCGAAGGGCCGATTCATTTTACGCTTGCGATTGGACTGGTGCCATTCGTTATCCTGACCATTATTCTGGGTTTTTTGATGTCGCTGGGAAAAGCCGCCGTGTATAAGCATATTCCGGTTTACTATCCCGATCATGTTGGCTCTGTCGGTGGTTTGGTCGGGATGATTGGTGGATTGGGCGGCTTTGTTCTGCCAGTGTGTTTTGGGGTGATGAATGATTTGATTGGTATTTGGACCAGTTGTTTTATGTTGTTATTCACTATCGTTGGTGTATCACTGGTCTGGATGCATGTTTCTATTATCATGGCGAACAGAGCGCAGCATCCTGAATTACAAGGTGTATCTCAGGATTTGCCTGAAATTATGAATGGCAAGGATGAAAGTTATCCTTGATTGACCATTTTGTTGGGAGCTGATGAAACCACGGGCCTGACCCCCCGTGGTTTTTTTATGTCAATACAAGGTGATAAGAAAATGGGATAAAGAAGATGGCGGAATTGGAAAAGATTATCGACTATATGCACGCCCCGGGACAACATGATGACTTAACTCAAGCACAACGTTTGTTTCATGGTCGTGGCCATGCTTATCCGGGGTTGCACCATGTCACGGTGGACTGGTTGCCACCGGTTATTTTGATTACATTGTTTTCCCCAGAGGAACCTGCACATATTGAGGCATTAAGTGCAAACCTGTTATCACATTTTCCGCAATGCCAAAGTGTTCAACTGCAACATCGCTATGTATTAAACGGCCCGATTGATCTGTTATGGGGTGAGCCAATACATGAGCTTGTCGTTGAGGAAAATGGGCTTAAATTCCACATCCATCTTGGTAAGGCCAGAAATACCGGTTTGTTTTTGGATATGCGCAATGGCCGTGACTGGGTGCGGTGGCATAGCCGACATAAAAAGGTACTGAATTTATTTGCCTACACATGCGGTTTTTCGGTGGCGGCCATTGCGGGCCAGGCCGATTTTGTCATGAATGTAGATATGAGCCGTGCCGCGTTGAGTTTAGGAAGGCAGAATCACCGATTGAATCAGCAGGATTTGAGTCGAGTCAGGTTTGATAAGGTCGATATTTTTAAATCGTTTGGGCGCTTTAAAAAAAGCGGACCTTTTGACTTATTAGTGTGTGATCCTCCTACCTTTCAGAAAGGAAGTGTTGATATTCGGCGCGATTATCCCAAAATTATGCGTAGGCTGGATCAGTTTATGGCGCCAGATGCGACGCTTATGCTGTGTCTTAATGCGCCAGCGTTAGGAGAGGATTTTTTAATGGACAATATGGCGCAGTGTGCGCCGGAATACAAGGTTGTGAAACAAATTACAGCCCCATCCGTTTTTAAAGACACGCAGGGCAGGGGATTAACCATACTTTGTTTTAAGCGTGAAGAGTATAAACAATCAGGCTGAAAGATCAATTTGCGGTGTTGATTGATTGGGCTCTTTTTTATTTTTCGGTTCCTGATTTTGTTTCAATAATTCCATTTGCGCCTTCATTTGCATGGCTGTGGCTTTTGCGGCAACGCGTTGATCCTGCGTAGAAGGTTTAGCCGGGGCCAAGGCTGCGCGTTTGATCTGTTCAGCTTTTTGCAGGGTCGCCAGTGGGTCGCCTGAGACCGGTGCGACATTGACGGAAACATCTCCACCTACGGCATAGCGGCGCCCATCAGGGCCGGTTACAAAGGAAAAGTGAGGGCCGCCTTGCGCCAGTCCGCCGGCCGCCGATAGATGGGCTTGTTCATGAGACCGGACTTCCTGATCGCGCTGTTTTAATTGCTGGACTTTTTGTAAGTCCTCGTCAGACAGGGTTTGGCTGTTTTTGTCATTCGTTTTGTTTCTGGCGGGCGTGTCAAGGCGGGCGTCCTGATCATGTCGCATTAAGGGTTGAGACAATGTGGTGGCGGATGCTGCGTTGATCATATATTCCAGGATCTCCCCCTGGCAGCTCTTCTTGTATTGCGAACGCCTTATGGCAATTCCTGTCAGGAAGGTTATTCTGTTTTAAGCATTTCGCTGAATACCTTTATAATAATGCATTTTTCAAAATTGTCCATGTCTCAGATAGAACACATAAAATCACTACGTCAAAAGCTGGCTGAGTGTATGCAAGTCGATCGTTTTCGCTTAAAGCGGCAATTAGACCGACTGGCGCGTGAAATCCGTTCAGGCAAGGATCTAACGGAACAAGTCAGCCGGGTAGCGGCGCGTATTGAGCACTCGCAAGCGAAAAAAAGGGCGCGTCAGGCATCGATTCCAAGCTTTGACTATCCAGATTTGCCGGTTTCGGGCAAAAAAGATGATATCGTCAAGTTGATTCGTGACCATCAGGTGGTGATTGTGTGTGGTGAAACCGGCTCGGGCAAAACCACTCAGTTGCCCAAGATCTGTCTGGAAGCAGGGCGAGGGCAAACCGGCTTTATTGGCCATACGCAACCCCGTCGAATCGCAGCGCGCACAGTGGCTGATCGCATCGCCGAGGAGTTGGGCGAGAAGCTTGGGCAGTCTGTCGGTTACAAGGTGCGTTTTCATGATAAAACTCACGATACCTCGTTGATCAAGCTGATGACGGACGGTATTTTACTGGCCGAGTCACAAAACGATCGTTTTCTGAATCAATATGACACTTTGATTATCGACGAGGCGCATGAGCGCAGTTTGAATATCGATTTTCTGCTGGGATATCTGAAATGGCTGCTGCCCAAACGACCGGATTTGAAGCTGATCATTACCTCGGCCACGATTGATCCGGAACGTTTTGCCAAACATTTTGATGAGGCGCCGATTATTGAGGTTTCCGGGCGTACCTATCCGGTTGAAGTGCGCTATCGCCCGATTGAACTGATTGAAGAAGATGATGAAACCTCGGCCGATGTGCAACAGGGGCTTATCGACGCGGTGCAGGAATTGCAGCGCGATATGCCGGGCGATATTCTGATTTTTTTAAGCGGCGAACGTGAAATCAAGGAAGCTACCGACACCTTGCCCCGCCATTTTTCCAAATCCTATGATATTTTGCCGCTGTATTCCAAGCTCAGTGTGCGCGAGCAGGAACGGGTTTTCAAGGGCAGCGGCAGGGCGCGTATTGTATTAGCCACGAATGTCGCTGAAACCTCTTTGACCGTGCCGGGTATACGCAGTGTGATCGATACCGGCCATGCCCGCATCAGCCGCTACAGTGCGCGCAGCAAAATTCAGCGCCTGCCTATCGAAAAAATTTCCCAGGCCAGCGCCAATCAGCGGGCAGGGCGCTGCGGACGGGTGGCGCCCGGGATTTGTATTCGCTTGTATTCGGAAGAAGATTTTTTGAATCGGCCGCAATTTACCGAACCTGAAATTTTAAGAACGAATTTGTCATCGGTGATTTTGCAGATGGCGGCACTGAAGCTTGGAGAAATCGAAAACTTTCCATTTGTCGAGCCGCCGGAAGCGAAGATGATTCGCGATGGCAAACAGGTGTTGCATGAAGTCAATGCCTTAGATAACAGCGGGAAATTAACTGAAACCGGCCGGCAATTAGCCAAGGTTCCAGCCGATCCACGTTTGGCGCGGATGTTATTGGCGGCTGCAAAATTCAATTGTTTGACGGAAGTGGCCATTATCGTGGCCGGTTTGAGTATTCAGGACCCTCGCGAAAAACCGTCGGATAAGCTGCAGCAAGCCGAAAGTAAACATGCACGCTTCAAGGATGAAAATTCAGATTTTCTGGGCTTTTTGAATTTGTGGCATCATTTTGAGGACAAAAAGAAACATCTGAGCAATAACAAACTGCGTAAATATTGCCGCGATAATTATTTGTCGTATGTCAGGATGCGGGAATGGCACGATATTCATAGCCAGATTATGCAGGTCATCAAAGGGGAATTGAAATTAAGACCTAATCAGGTGCCGGCAAGTTACGATGAAATTCATAAAGCCTTGTTGCCCGGCTTGTTATCGAATATCGGTTTTCGGCATGAACAATACGAATACTTAGGTGCCCGTAATCTGAAGTTTTTCATTTTTCCAGGATCGGGACAACATAAAGCGCGGCCAAAATGGATTATGGCGGCCGAACAGGTGGAAACCTCCAAGGTGTATGCGCGAACGGTGGCTAAAATCGAGCCGGAATGGATCGAGCAGGCGGCGCCGCATTTGATCAAACGCAGTTATTATGATCCTCACTGGGAAAAAAAGGCCGGCCGCAGCGCGGTTTATGAACGGACCTTGTTGTATGGCATCACCTTGCAGGCCAAGCGTAAAATCCCCTATGAACGGGTTGACCCGAAGGGCGCGCGGGAAATCTTTATCCGCTGCGGCCTGGTCGCGCAGGACTATCACACCCATGCTCCGTTTTTTAAGGCCAATCAAAAGCTGCTGGAGGAAGTGGGTTATATTCAGCATAAAGGTCGCCGCGTCGATTTAATCGAAGATGAAGAGTGGTTGTATGCTTTTTATGACAGGATTCTGCCGGAAACGGTGGTCAATGGCATCACTCTGGATCAGTGGCGTAAAAAAGCTGAAAAGGAAAATCCTGAAATCCTGTTTTTAACCAAGGAAGATTTGACCCGGGGGGGGGATGAGCATGTGGATGAATGGAATTTTCCAGACAGTAAAAAAATCGGCAATTTAACGATTCGGCTGGATTACCGCTTTGAACCCGGACATCCTGAAGATGGCGTGACGGCGGTGGTGCCAGTGCATCAGCTCAATCAACTGACCGAAGCGCCGTTTGAGTGGCTGGTGCCAGGCATGCTGGAAGAAAAGCTGATCGCCTTGCTCAAGGCTTTGCCAAAAAACCTGCGAAAACATTTTGTGCCGGTGCCGGAAACGGTTAAAGCCTGTCTTGAGGTCGAGCCGGAAGGTAAAGGTTCGCTGTTTCAATGGTTAAGTGACAGATTGCGTAAATTAACCGGTGAATCAGTACCCTTGAACCTGTGGCAACCAAGTATGTTGAGTGCACATTTACGCATGAATTTTCGCATTGTCGATGAGCAGGGCAAAATTCTGGGAAGCGGGCGGGATTTGAAAGCTTTGCAGCAGCAATTTTCTGAAACTGCCGGTGACAGTTTTGATCAATTGGCAGCCGATGAGTTGAATTTTACCGGCTGTATTGATTGGCCGGTCGATGAATTGCCGGAAACCTGGCAGTTTATCCAGAATGGTCAGTCTTTTCTCGGCTTTCCGGCGCTGGTCGATGAAGGTGAAACGGTTGGCGTAAAAATGTTCGATACCCGCGACAAAGCTGAATCGGCCCATGTCTGGGGATTGAACACATTGTTTCAACTGCACTGTCGAAAATCGTGTCAGTATCTGCGGAAAAATATACCTGTGGCTAAAACCGTACCGGTATTGTATGGGCAGCTGGCTCGGCATCCTGTTTTGCCTGACAGGCCGGGCGGCGATTTCAAACAGGATAGTGTCAGTGCTGTGATCGCACATGTTTTTCTGGGTGATACGGCGATTCGCAGTCAAGCGCAGTTTAAGGCATGTCTGAACCGGCATAAAACCGAGTTGGTCGAGGCGGGTAATCAGTTGGGACAAAGTCTTGATCAGATTATGAATTTGTATACACAAATCCGTCAGCAACTACAACACCCCGGTGTTCAGGCAGCAACCCGCGATGATATTCAGCAACAATTGGATTTATTGTTATATTCAGGATTTATTCGTTATACCCCGATGTCACAGATTCGGCATATTCCCCGTTATTTAAAAGCCATTTCAATGCGTCTGGAAAAACAAAAAAATGAGGCCCAAAACCTGCAAATACTCCAGCGTTACTGGCGGCGCTATTGGGATGAGGTGGAAAAACAGGCTAAAAAACAACCGCTTTGGCCTGAGCTGCATAAATTTCGCTGGGCGTTGGAAGAGTTCAGGGTGTCATTGTTTGCCCAGCAACTCAAAACCGCCTATCCGGTGTCGGCGAAACGGCTGGAAAAAATGTGGGATGAAAGTCATTCGTAAAAGGTATAAGCTAAGTCAATCATCGGCAGCGTTTGAACCTCTATAATTTATCTGAGTCCTATTCATTACCTGAAAAATAGCGTATGTTGAATTTCCCTGTTAAGACTTTCAGATTAAGGATGTTTATGCGGTAAAAAAACATTCGATATTTTCCTGGATTCGTCTGACAGATGTAAAATCCAAGCAGGCCGATGTGCTCAGCATACGTTTTTGCCCGCACTACAGGAGTATTGCCGATGGTTTTATCTGACTATCCTGACGAGTGGCCGGATATCGATGATGATTTGTATCATCGTTCGGTTAAGTTATTCAGCGCTGTTCGTAATCTCCTGAGTGTCAACATAAGGTTGCATGCCGACGAGCAAGCCCTGCAGGGCGATATTTTTCTATTCAATCATTTTTCCCGCTTTGAAACCTTTATTCCGCAGTTTTTGATCTTTGAAAAAACCGGCGCCTACAGTTGTGCGATCGCATCCGCCGAATTTTTTAAAGAAGACACGGTATTGTCTCGCTATTTAAGACAAGTCGGTGTGTTTCCCCATAATCATCCGCGATTATTTCCGATATTGGCCAACCATATATTACGTGGCCGTAAAGTCATTATTTTTCCTGAAGGTGGCATGGTAAAAGATCGCCGGGTGATCGATAAAAAAGGTGAATATAGTATTTATTCCCGCATGACGGGAGAGCGGCGTAAGCAACACACCGGGGCCGCCATATTGGGACAAGGCGTTGAAATTGCCAAAGTCGCTATTAAAAAAGCATTTGCAGAGGGAAGGGGTGATCAGCTACATGCCTGGAAAACAGCGTTGAAATTTGAAAACCTGGATGAATTGATGGCTGCGGCGCTGAAGCCCACATTAATTATTCCCTCAAACATCACTTTTTATCCAATCCGGTCGTCTGAAAATTTGCTGGTTAAGAGTGTTGATTTATTCATGGGCGATATGAGTCTCAGGCAGACGGAAGAATTGTTGATCGAGAGCAATTTTTTGCTCAAGGATACGGATATGGATGTCTCGATGGGGGAGCCGATAAACCCCTGCTGTGATTGGAGCGGGTTGACTTATTGGGTGGCTGACAAAGTGGCTCGTAAAATTAAAAATACAGACGATGTTTTCGAGCTGAATAAACCGCATGGCTGCTGGTGGGCGCGTTTGCTGAGTTATTTGATGACAAGAAATGCAATATGCTCACGTAACCAGTATATGAAACAGATTTATGCCAATACCAGGGTTAACCTGAGTCACCTGGCCTCTGTTCTGATAATGAAGCGTGTGGCTAAACAACACTATGTGATCGAAAAAAAACGCTTTTATACCGTACTGTATATTGCGATTAAACGATTGCAGAAAAAAGAAAATATACATTTACATCGAAGTCTTTTAAATCCTGATGATTACGCTGACTTGCTTTATGGTCATAGCCGACGTTTTGAGCAATTTATTTGTTTAGCGAAAGAGGCGGAACTGATAACCGAACAGGATGAATGCTATCAGTTTTTACCGAAATTATGTGCGGACTACGATTTTGATCAGATTCGCCTGGAAAATCCGATTGCAGTCTATAACAATGAAGTGGCACCATTACGTGCTGTGCGGCAAATCATTATGGAGGCGGATCGGGATTACACACATATCAAAGATCAGCAACTGGCGGCCTGGAGTTTTGAAGACGAGTACATGAGCCTGGCTTGCGAGCGGGCGCAATATAGCATTGAAAGCTATGATGCGATCAATATTGAACAAACGGCAATCGTCGATCCATCGCCTTTTTTCATTCAGCCGGACAATGCTAATGGCATAGGTATTCTGCTGATTCATGGTCTGTTGGCCAGCCCTGCCGAGTTACGGGATTATGGTCATTATCTATCGCAGCAGGGATATACTGTTTTGGGTGTTCGCATAAAAGGCCACGGCACATCACCTTACGCACTTCGTGATATCAGTTATGAGGAGTGGCTCAATAGCGTACAAAGAGGCTTGTTTATTCTAAAAGCACATTGTGCAACAAACGTCGTGATCGGTTTTTCCACCGGTGGGGCATTGGGGTTGAAGCTTGCCCATGATTATCCCCAACACATTCAAGCCGTGGTTGCCGTTTCTGTGCCGGTTAAATTTATCAGCGCCACATTTATGCTGGTGCCTTTGTTACATAACACCAATCAGATTGTGCAATGGGTTTCTTCATACGAAGGCGTCAAACCGTTTATCGAAAATGAACCTGAACATCCACAGATCAATTACCGCCATGTTCCTGTCCGAGCATTATATGAATTAAGGCGCTTGATGCATGATCTGGAGAACGAAGCATCAGAGATTGTCACGCCTTCATTATTGCTTTATGCCGATAAGGATCCGGTGGTGGATCCTGAGGGTGGTACGGTATTGTTTGAAAAACTGGGGGCTGTCGATAAACAGATACGCCTGATCAAGGCTGACCGGCATGGTATATTGATGGAAAACAGCGGTCATATCTGGTCGTTGATCGATGCCTTTTTAGTGCAGCACTGTGATGTTCAGGCCTTGGCCAGCTCCCAGAACTCTCCCTTCGCAGAACAGGAGTTCCTGTCATGAAAAATGTTGTTATTTCGGCGTTTAGTCGATCACCTTTTACACCAGCCCACAAAGGTACATTAGCGGCTGTCAGGCCCGATGACATGGCGGCGCAAGTGATTAAGGCGCTGCTCAAAAAATCGGCTGTTAATCCGGAAGATATTGAAGATTTGATTTTAGGCTGTGCTTTTCCAGAAGCGGAACAAGGACTGAATATGGCACGCCTTTTAGTTCATTTAGCCGATCTGCCGATCAAAATTGCCGGCGTTACAGTGAACCGGTTTTGTGGTTCGTCGATGCAGGCTATTCATATGGCCGCAGGTGCCATTCAGATGAATGCGGGCGAGGTGTTCGTTTGTGCCGGTGTTGAGTCGATGAGCCGGATACCGATGGGCGGGTTTAATAGTTTGCCGAACCCTGACTTGTATCGGCGTTTTCCGCAAGCTTATATCGGCATGGGTGAGACTGCTGAAAATTTGGCGCGTAAATATCACATCAGTCGCAGCGATCAGGAGCGGTTTGCTCATTTAAGTCAGCAAAAAGCGTTACAGGCGATGCAACAGGGACGATTTAGTGACGAAATTGTGCCGATTTATCCTAAAAAAGGTAACCCGGTCAGTGAGGATGGCTGTCTACGACCGGATTCGAGTCTGGAAGCGATGGCGGAGCTGAAGCCGGCTTTTTTGACGGATGGCAGCGTCACTGCCGCAACCTCTTCGCCATTGACCGATGGGGCGGCCGCCGTTTTAGTGTGTAGTGAAGAATATGCCGATCGACATCAATTAAACAAACTGGCCCGGATAAAAGCCATTGCCGTTTCAGCATGTGAGCCGGAAATCATGGGTATCGGCCCGGTGCAGGCGACAAAAAAGGCTTTGCAGCGGGCGGCGTTGTCGTTGCAGGATATCGATCTGGTGGAATTGAATGAGGCGTTTGCAGCGCAGAGCCTGGCGGTTTTAAAGGAATTACCGATTGCCAGTGACAAGCTTAATATTGACGGCGGAGCCATTGCCTTAGGGCATCCATTAGGGGCAACGGGAGCCAGGATAACAGGTAAAGCGGCCAGTCTGTTGCAACGTGAACAAAAACGGTATGCGTTGGCGACACAATGTATCGGTGGCGGGCAAGGGATTGCCACTATTCTGGAGGCGTTGTCATGAAAATAGTACGTGTGGCGGTTATTGGTGCCGGAGTGATGGGCAGTGCGATTGCGGCTCAAATCGCTAATGCCGGAGTATCCGTCGAGTTGCTGGATAGAGTCGATGAGAAGCAGGCCGATCGTGATGCAATTGCCCGCGCGGCCATAACCCGGTTGTTAAAGACAAAGCCTGCGCCATTGATGCATCCTCGCAATGCCCAACTGATTCGTCCCGGTAATATTGAAGATGACCTGGAACGTGTGGCGACTGTTGACTGGGTCATTGAAGTGGTGATTGAGGATTTGACTGTTAAACAGGATTTATACCGTAAACTGGGTGAAATCTGTAAGCCGAAGATATTGATTTCTTCCAATACATCCACCTTACCTTTAGCGCTTTTAACCACCGGTCAATCTGAGGCATTTAAAAAGCGTTTCATGATTACGCATTTTTTTAATCCACCACGATATATGCGTCTTTTGGAATTGGTGGTTCCCGCTGAAATAGATGCCGAATTATTTGACGCTGTAACGCAATTTGCCGATATGAATTTAGGGAAAGGCTGTGTGATTTGTAAAGATACACCGGGGTTTATTGCCAACCGGATCGGCACTTTCTGGATGCAAACAGCCGTGTTACAAGCTATTCAGATGGATGTGCCGGTGCAGCAGGCCGATACGGTGATGGCGCTTTTTGGTATTCCTAAGACGGGGGTGTTCGGGTTGCTGGATCTGATTGGATTGGATTTGATGCCTCATGTTTTGAAAGGTTTCAAGCAAGCCTTATCAGCCGATGACAAACTGTACCAAATTGCAGTACTTCCAGAGCCTATTCAGAACATGATCGATAAAGGCTATACCGGCCGAAAAGGCAAAGGGGGTTTTTATCGCTTGAAGCCGGGTGAAAAACAAAAAATCAAACAAGTCATCGATTTGAAAACCGGTGATTATCATGTCGCGGAAAAATTCAAAATTAAAGATGTGACGCATAAAGCAGAAGATCTACGGCATTTTTTAGAAAGCAACCAGCCTCTTTCACGTTATGCCTGGCGGGTATGGGCGGATACCTTTTGTTATGCGGCCAGCCTGATTCCTGAAATTGCAGATGATATTGCTACGGTCGATCGCGCGATGCGGTTGGGCTACAACTGGCGTTATGGGCCGTTTGAATTATTAGATCGTTTGGGGGTTCAGTGGTTTGTCGAGCGTTTGCAACAGCAGCAGATGCAAGTGCCCGCCTTACTGGCTGATGGCAAAGCGTTATATCGCGTCGAAGAGGGTAAACAGCATTTTCTGGATGCGAAAGGCTGCTATCACCCGCTTCAGCGTGCTGCCGGTGTCATGTTGCTTGAAGACATCAGAATACAAGCCTCTCCTATATTACATAATGCTTCAGCCAGTCTGTGGGATATCGGCGATGGCGTTGTGTGTTTTGAAATGCACAGCAAAATGAATACGCTGGATCCCGATAACCTGAGCTTGCTGCAACAAAGTATCGATAAAGTCGCGCATGAATACCGCGCAATGGTGATCTATAACGAAACCGAGAATTTTTCGGCGGGCGCAAATCTGACATTGCTGGCACCAGCCATTCAGGCTGAGGATTGGGATACGGTCAAGGCGATTATTCATCTAGGGCAAAGCAGCTATCGCAAGCTTAAATATGCGCCGTTTCCCGTGGTAGGTGCTCCGACGGGTTTGGCATTGGGAGGTGGCTGCGAGATGTTGTTGCATTGTGATGCCATTCAGGCGCATGCTGAACTGTATATGGGATTGGTTGAGGTCGGTGTTGGGCTTGTTCCGGCCTGGGGCGGCTGTAAGGAGTTGCTGCAGCGTTGGATGAGTTATCCAAAAATAGCGAAAGGCCCGATACCGCCAATTGCCAAGGCATTTGAGTTAATCGGTATGGCCAAGGTGTCTCAATCGGCTCAAGAGGCGAGAGATTTTCTGTTTCTGGCGAAAACGGATGGCATTACCATGAATAAGGATCGCTTATTGAGCGATGCTAAATCCAGAGCTATTACACTGGCAAAGAAGTATCAGCCACCTGAGCCACCAGTATTTTATTTGCCCGGAAAAAGTGGTTGGGCGGCACTCGATATCGCATTGCATAATCTGTATTTGTCCGGTCAGATGACGGCCTATGATGTCGTCATTGGGCAGCATTTGGCGACAGTTTTAAGTGGTGGTGATACTGATATTATCCAGCCATTGAGTGAACAGGAACTTCTGGATCTGGAGTTGGAGGCTTTTTTGGCTCTGCTGAAAAACTCAGAAACCCTGGCCCGATTGGAGCATATGCTTAAAACCGGAAAACCTCTCAAAAATTAAACAGGAGGTCTGCGATGACAGGCTTGATATGGAATGTGATTGGTGTTTTTTTCGCTATTATGATGGCGGTAACGGCGATACCCGGTTTGCGCCGACGATTGCTGTCCAGGCCATTATTTCTGATTTTGCGTAAACAAATGCCGCCTGTTTCGAAGACTGAGCGGGAGGCATTGGAGGCTGGGAATACGTGGTGGGATGCGCAACTTTTTACCGGAAAACCCGATTGGAGTCTTCTGCAAGACTTACCTGTTGCGCGCTTGAGTGATGCGGAAAAAAAGTTTATTGACGGGCCGGTCGAGATATTATGTGGCATGTTGAATGACTGGGAAGTCACCCATGACCGCTTCGATTTGCCGACCGAGGTTTGGGATTATGTAAAGCAGAATCAGTTTTTTGGCATGATTATTCCCAAACAGTATGGCGGATTGGCATTTTCGGAATTTGCGCATTCCCAAGCGGTGATGAAAATTGCCAGCCGTTGTACAACGGCGGCTGTTACCGTGATGGTGCCTAATTCATTGGGGCCGGCCAAGTTGTTGTTAGCGTATGGAACCGATGCTCAAAAACAATATTATTTGCCGCGCCTTGCCCGGGGGGAAGAAATCCCCGCTTTTGCCTTGACAGGACCCGAGGCAGGAAGTGATGCCGGGGCGATGCGCGACACCGGCGTTGTTTGTTATGGTATACATGAAGGCCGGGAAAAAGTGCTAGGCATCCGCTTGAATTGGGAAAAACGTTACATTACCTTAGGGCCTGTGGCAACCGTACTGGGACTGGCCTTTAAACTGTATGATCCTGAGCATTTGCTGGGGAATATTGAAGACATTGGCATTACGCTGGCATTGGTTCCGACCGATACAGCCGGTGTTTCGATTGGCAAGCGTCATTATCCATTGGATTCGGCCTTTCAAAATGGTCCGAATTGGGGAAAAGATGTTTTTATTCCCATTGATTGGGTCATTGGCGGTCGAGAACAGGTTGGTAATGGCTGGAAAATGCTAATGCAGTGTCTGGCAACGGGGCGAGCGATTTCATTGCCGGCACTCAGTGTCGGTGCGGCAAAATTTATTTGTCGAAATACCGGGGCTTATGCGCGCATCAGAACCCAATTCAAATTGCCGATTGGTGCATTTGAAGGCATTGAAGAGGTTCTGGCCAGGATGGCGGGATTGACCTATTTAATGGATGCAGCAAGACACGTTACCTGCGCTGCCTTAGATGATGGGCAAAGACCCGCTGTCATTTCGGCTATTGTCAAATATCATCTGACAGAAAATATGCGCCGGGTTATCAACGATGGTATGGATATTCAAGGCGGGTCGGGAATTTGTTTGGGACCATTGAATTATATTGGTCGATTGTATCAGGTTATTCCTGTGGGTATCACAGTAGAAGGCGCCAATATATTGACCCGCAGCATGATTATTTTCGGCCAGGGGGCGGTGCGCTGCCATCCATTTGTGCAGGCCGAAATGCAAACCTTGATCGAGGCCGATGAGCAAAACGCCATTGTGGAGTTCGATCAATTATGGGTCAAACATGTTCAATTTTTTATCCGCAATCTTGGGCGTGCCAGCTGGCTTGGGTTTAGCCGGGCTTGTTTTGTAAAGACACCTGGTGACAAGGTGACTAAACCCTACTATCGGCAATTGGCTAAACTAACCAGCAGTTTTGCCGTTGCGGCTGACTTTGCCTTATTGATTTTAGGTGGGAAGTTAAAACGCAAGGAAAGAATATCGGCATACTTTGGCGATGTTTTGAGTTATCTGTATTTATGCTCCTGCGTGCTCAAACATTTTGAAAATCAAGGTGCTCAGGAAGAAGACAGCGCTTTATTGGCCTGGGCCTGTCAATACAGTTTATGGCAAGCTGAGGAGGCGTTATGGAAAGCGTTGGCATTATTGCCGGCTCGAGTGCCGGCAACCATTCTGCGTAGTTTATTGTTTTCAACTGGACGAACCTGCACGGCACCGGATGAGCATTTGATTAGTGTATTAGCTAAAATATTGTTGAATGATAATTCAACACGCGAACGCTTGACTGCCGGTATTTATATTGATCAACGTCCGGATGATTCGAGTGGTCGAATAGAAGTTGCATTTAAGGTCGTTTTACAAGCGGCACCCATTGAGATTAAACTGCGTGAGGCTCGACGACAAGGTAAGCTGACGGAACAGGATTGGCCGTTAATGGTGCGTGAAGCATTGCAAAAAGGACTGATAACTGAAAAAGAATCTGACATAATCCAAGCGGCAGAGGTCGCTCGTTCAAAAGCCATTGCGGTTGATGACTTTATGCCGGAACAATTGGTACGACGATCAAATTTTGCCTGATGCTGTATTGAAACAAAAAAGCTCGCAAAAAAGAGTCGTTGTTTTTTCGTTGTAGAATCAAACATCATTTGGCTGATCTGAAACAAAGTATTGTTGCAGATCAGTTTTTTGCAATATATTTCTCATTTATAAACAGTCACTTGGGTTTTATATCGGACAGGTGACGCCATGCTGACAACAAAAATAATTTTATGATCCCACTCAGAGATACCGCCCCCTGTAATATTACGCCGTATGTGACGCGCACCATCATGGTCATTTGTATTGTCGTGTTTGTGTGGATGCAGTTATTGCCACCCGCATGGCAACGCTATCTGGTTTATATGTATGGCATGGTGCCTATGCGCTATTCCAATCCGCAATGGGCTTTAGCTTTTGGTTTGCCGCCGGATGGCTATTTATCTTTTCTGACCAGCTTGTTTTTGCATGGGGGTTGGTTGCACTTGATTGCAAATATGCTGTTTTTATGGATTTTTGCTGATAATGTCGAGTCAGCCATGGGGCATGTACGGTTTTTGCTGTTTTATATTCTGACTGGCCTGGTCGCAACTTATGTGCAATGGTGGTATGACCCGAATATGATTTATCCGGTCGTAGGTGCTTCGGGGGCGATTGCCGGGGTTTTAGGGGCGTATTTTTTTCTGTTCCCCTATGCGCGCGTCATAATTATGATTCCGATTTTGTTTTTTCCACTGTTGTTTGAGGTTCCGGCGATCGCGTTTTTAGGGTTCTGGGTCATTATCCAATTACAAAAAGCCACCACTGCAGTGATGTTTTCCGGTACTATCGTGCATGAAGCCTTATGGGCGCATCTAGGTGGTTTTTTGGCGGGCGCGTTATTGCATCCATTGTTTTTGGATCGGAACCGGATTGACGGGACAGGAACAGCAATAGAATCCGACGATGATGAAATTGAGCCTTAACCCGGCTTTGTCGTTATGAACAGAAGCGACTGACAGGATGAGGCACGGCTATGTGGTATGCAAGGCCGGGTTAAAAACGCGCGTAAAAATTAACCTGTAGGGTAAAATTACTTTATAATACCCGGCTAGCTTCAAACTCAATTCGGGAAAAATATTTCAATGAAAAAAGTCAATATTGCGTTGGTAAGGTTGTTTCAATTTGTCGTTTTTGTGTTGTTTACCTTTATGGTACTCGCTTATTTTGGTGCGATGATTCTGGTTCCTCTGGATGCTGTTGTGCTGATTAGCAAATTATTGGGATTGATTGGTTTAAACACATTGTTTGGCGCGATTATCGCTGTACCTGTCGTGGCTTATCTGGGGATGATGGTCTACAAAACACCCGGGTTGGTTAATCTGGTAATCGAGATTGGCATGGATCTGGTTAGAGCAGGCAAAACACGGATTGAAGCGTTTAATAAAATTGTTGAAGAAATTCAATAATATGTCGTTTATGCCGGATAAGAGATAGATTTGAAAGGGCTTTCTGTGGAAGGCCTTTTTTTTATCATAAAATGATCCGCTATGCTGTGATATGAAAACAATACGAACGCGTGTTAAGATTTGTGGCTTTACACGGCCTGAAGATGCCGTTTTTGCGGCAGAGGCCGGGGTAGATGCGATAGGATTGGTGTTTTACCCGCAAAGTCCACGTCATGTCAGCATCGCCTGTGCACGGGAAATTGTCAGTGCTTTACCGGCATTTGTTTCTGTGGTGGCTTTGTTTGTGGATGAAAGGCCGGCGCAGATAGAAAAGGTTTTAGATCAGGTTGCCATTGATTGTCTGCAATTTCATGGCCAGGAGCCGGCCGATGCCTGCAGAATTTATAAAAAACCGTATATTAAAGCCATTCGTATGCAGGCACAGACCGATCTTGATACGCTTCAGCAACATTATCATGATGCCTCGGCCTTGTTATTGGATGCCTGGCATCCGGTTGTGCAAGGTGGAACCGGGCACAGCTTTGACTGGCGCATGATTCCCGATCGGCTGGCATTGCCTGTGATTCTGGCAGGCGGTTTGACCGTTGACAATGCCAGCGAGGCAATCAGAGCCGTCAATCCGTATGCACTGGATGTGAGCAGCGGCGTCGAGATAGAAAAAGGCATCAAGGATCCGGCCAAAATGGCAGCATTTATCCGTAATACCAACCGAGCAAGCATAGAAGAACAATTATGACAGAACATTACAATATGCCGGATGAAAGAGGGCATTTTGGGCCTTATGGCGGTATTTTTGTGGCAGAAACATTGATGCCCGCAATCAATGAATTGAATGAGGCCTATCAAAAATACATGCAGGATGCTGAATTTCAGCGCGAACTGGATGCCGATTTGCAGCATTATGTGGGCCGGCCTTCGCCGCTATATTATGCAAAGCGCTGGAGCGAGGCATTAGGTGGCGCACAGATTTATCTGAAACGGGAAGACTTGAATCATACCGGTGCACACAAGGTCAATAATACTGTAGGTCAGGCCTTACTCGCCAAACGGATGGGGAAGAAACGGATTATTGCCGAAACTGGCGCCGGCCAGCATGGCGTGGCGACTGCGACTGTCGCAGCAAGACTCGGGCTGGAATGCGTGGTTTATATGGGGGCGGTCGATGTCGAACGTCAGGCTCTGAATGTTTACCGGATGAAACTGCTGGGAGCGACCGTCGTACCGGTTGAATCGGGTTCCAGAACCTTGAAAGACGCTTTAAATGAAGCCTTGAGAGACTGGGTCACTAATATCGATGATACTTTTTATATTATTGGTACTGTCGCAGGCCCTCACCCTTATCCGGCCATGGTCAGAGATTTTCAGACTGTGATCGGGCGCGAGGCGAAACAACAATGTCAGGAGATGACCGGGCGTTTGCCTGATGCCTTGGTCGCATGTGTCGGCGGCGGCTCAAACGCTATTGGTTTGTTTTATCCGTTTATTGATGATGCTTCCGTAAAAATGTATGGCGTGGAGGCGGCTGGCGATGGGGTGGAAACCGGACGACATTCGGCACCGCTGTGCGCTGGAAAACCGGGGGTATTGCACGGCAACAGGACCTATCTGATGGCTGATGAGGATGGTGAAATTATCGAAACCCATTCCATCTCGGCTGGCCTTGATTATCCCGGTGTGGGGCCTGAACATGCCTGGTTGAAAGATACAGGCCGGGCCGAGTATGTCAATATTACCGATAATGAAGCCTTGGAAGGCTTTCATGCCTTAACGCGCATGGAAGGCATTATTCCCGCATTGGAATCGAGTCATGCTATGGCCTATGCCATGAAACTGGCGCCGACGATGAGCCCTGAGCAAATCATGATTGTCAACTTGTCAGGCCGCGGTGACAAAGATATGCATACTATGGCACAAAGAGAGGGGATTAAACTATGAGCCGCTTAGAGCAGCGTTTTGCGGCATTGAACGCCGCAGGCCGGAAAGCCTTGATTCCATTTATTACGGCCGGTGATCCTTATCCGGAGTTTACCGTTCCGTTGCTGCATGAGATGGTCAAGGCGGGTGCCGATGTGATTGAGCTCGGTGTGCCGTTTTCCGATCCTATGGCTGATGGCCCTGTGATCCAGCGCGCGAGCGAACGTGCCTTGGAGCATCATGTAGGCTTGCGAAAAGTGCTGGATATGGTGGCCGCATTTCGCCGTGATGATGAAAAAACTCCAATTGTCTTGATGGGGTATTTGAATCCAATCGAAATTATGGGGTATGAAAACTTTGCCAATGCGGCAGAACGAGTCGGTGTTGATGGTGTTTTGACGGTTGATTTACCGCCGGAAGAAGCGGAAGATTGTGTGTCGTTGTTAAAAGCACGCAATATCGATCAGATTTTCCTGTTAGCGCCAAACAGCGATGCCAAGCGGGTCGAGCTGATGGATAAAGTCGGCAGCGGCTATTTATATTATGTGTCGTTAAAAGGCGTGACAGGTGCTGGACATCTGAATACTCAGGATGTTGAGCAAAAACTGGCGATGATTAAACAGCATACGCGCTTGCCCGTCGGTGTCGGCTTCGGTGTTAAAGACGCCAAAACTGCAAAAATACTGGCTGAAATAGCCGATGGTGTTGTGGTCGGCAGTGCCCTGATCAGCAAGATTGAGGCTAATCTGGATGATCCGGAACAAGCCCGGTCCGAAATTATCGAACTCTTGTCATCTATGCGTCAGGCTATGGATAGTGACGCTTAAATCGGAGCAGAAAATGAGTTGGTTTGAAAAATTAGTCCCGTCGATCATCCGCACAGATGGTAATGAACGAAAAGCAAGCGTTCCTGAAGGGTTGTGGAATAAATGTCCTTCCTGTGATGCGATTCTTTACAATGCAGAACTGGAAAAAAACTTCAATGTATGCCCTAAATGCGAATTTCATATGCGCATTTCAGCGCGTGTCCGGCTGGAAATGTTTTTGGATGAAGGCGAAAAAGAAGAAATCGCAGCCGGTTTAAAAGCCAGCGACCCCTTAAAATTTAAAGACAGCAAAAAATATAAGGATCGCCTGGCGCAGGCGCAGAAAAAAACCAAGGAAAATGATGCCTTGATCGTCATGAAAGGCACTTTAAAAGGCCAGGGTATCGTTGCCGCCGCATTTGATTTTGGTTTTATGGGTGGCTCGATGGGCGCTGTCGTCGGTGAGAAATTTGTGCGTGGCGTCAACGAAAGCCTGCGCACCGGTTTTCCTTTCATCGTGTTTACCGCCAGTGGTGGTGCGCGTATGCAGGAATCGTTGCATTCCTTGTTTCAGATGAGTAAAACCAGTGCCGCGCTGGCGCGCCTGTCAGAAGCCGGTATTCCGTATATTTCGTTTATGACCGACCCGACGATGGGTGGTGTTTCTGCAAGTCTGGCCATGCTGGGTGACATCAATGTTGCAGAGCCTAACGCGCTGATTGGTTTTGCCGGCCCACGTGTGATTGAACAAACAGTGCGGGAAAAATTACCGGAAGGTTTCCAGCGCAGTGAGTTCTTACTGGAGCACGGGGCGATAGATATGATTGTCGATCGCCGGGAAATGCGTGATACCATCGCCAGTATTTTAGCCATGCTGACAGCGGCACAAGTTGCATCGCCTGTGGAAGAAACCCAAACGACGACTGTGATGGAAAGCGAAGCGGTGACAGAAGAGACGACAGCCTCGGTTGCGGGTGAAAATCAAGACGTGTGAATATGCCTCGTTTTGATACGCTCGCGGCCTGGTTGGCCTGGCAAGAAGGCCTGCATCCCCGGACGATTGATTTAGGGCTTGAGCGGGCGGCGCGTGTATTCAGAAGGCTGAATCCCAGCGGCAAAAAACCGGTTACCCTGACCGTCGCCGGAACCAATGGTAAAGGCTCGTGTATCGCCTTGCTGGAAGCGATGTATCGAGCGCAAGGTTATCGTGTTGGCAGCTATACCTCGCCCCATATCGTTGATTACAATGAACGCATCCGAATTGATGGTAAACCCGTTGACGATGCATTGATTTGCCGGTCTTTTGCCCGTATCGATGAAGCGCGGCAGGAAACGACGCTCAGTTATTTTGAATTCAGTACACTGGCCGCTTTGGATATTTTCTCTCAGGCCGATCTGGATATTCAATTATTGGAAGTCGGGTTGGGTGGAAGGCTCGATGCTGTCAATATTGTGGATGCTGACTTGACGCTGGTGACGACCATCTGTATCGATCATGTCGATTGGCTGGGCGAAACCCGAGAAGCGATTGGCCGGGAAAAGGCTGGAATTTTTCGCCCCGGTATTCCTGTTGTCATTGGTGACAGGCAACCGCCTCAGTCGTTGCTGGATGTGGCAGAACAACTTAAAGCCCCAGTTTATCGGATTGGTGTGGACTTTGATTATCGAAAGACAGCCGAAAGCTGGCAGTGGCATTTTAATACGCTGAACAAAGAAGACTTGCCACCTCCGGCCTTACCGGGTGCACATCAATTTGCCAATGCATCCACGGTTATGACGGCCGTCACGGTATTTCAGCCTCGGTTAGCGATATCTGATGCAGCGATTCGTCAAGGACTGGAGCAGGTTCATCTGGCCGGACGGTTTCAGAAAATTGACGGCGATGTGCCGATTTTGCTTGATGTCGGACATAATCCACAGGCGGTGAAGGCATTGCGTGACTATCTGCAACAGCATTTCAAACACTATAAAATTCATGCCTTGTTTTCCATGATGCAAGATAAGGATATCGTGCAGGTTGTTGAGATCATTAAAGATGTCGTTACAGATTGGACGTTGGCGCCATTACGCACGCCGCGTACGGCTAGCGAAGAATCCATGCTGGCAGTTTTTCAGCAATCTGATGTTAAACAGGTGACAGCAGGCTTTCGGGATTTCAGTAGCGCGTTCAAGCATGTTCAGCAACAGGCAAAAAATGGCGAATTGGTTCTTGTTTTTGGTTCTTTTTTTCTGATTTCGGAATTTATGGCCTATCAGAAAAGTCAATTATCGGCTTAAACCGGTTTACTCAAGAGGGGCGACAATGGATCAGGAACTTAAACAACGATTGGTTGGGGCAATTGTGATTACCGCATTAGCGGCTATTTTTTTGCCGATGTTATTTGACGATCCTGTCAGCCAAAGCAGTCGTCAAATCAATCAATTGACGATTCCGCCGCTACCTGAAAAATTGCAACAAGCACAGGCACAAAAACTGCCTGAATCGACAAAAGATGTTGTGCAAAAACCGTTGTATCAAGCACAAAAAGCTCAGAATACGCAGCCTTCCGAATTAGCGGACTGGTATATTCAGGCCGGCGGATTCAGCGTCAAGGAAAATGCCTTGAAGCTTAGGAATCGTTTGCGGCAACAAGGTTTTTCAGCCACGATTGTTAAGCAGAAAACCCAAAGCGGAACCTTGTTTAAAGTTCAGGTCGGCCCTGAATTGACGCGTGAGCAGGCCGAGCGGGTCAAGGCCAGACTGGAAAAGCTTAATCAGTTAAACAGTTTTATCACCCAACAGAGTGAGCGCTCATGATCTGGATTGATTACGCCATTATTGCCTTGATTGTGATCTCGGCTGTGATTGGATTATTGCGAGGATTTGTTAAAGAGGCCTTTTCATTGGGGGTCTGGGTCTTGGCGATCTGGGTCGGGCTTACATTCAGTCGTGAATTTTCCACCTTTTTGGAATCTGTGATCAGCCTGCCTTCTGCACGGATGGCGGCGGCTTTTGCCGTGCTATTCATTATTACATTGATTTTAGGCGGCTTAATCAATTATTTATTGGGCGCGTTGATAGAAAAAACCGGACTGACCGGAACCGACCGCTTTGCCGGGATGATTTTTGGTTGCGTTCGCGGTGTTGTCGTTGCGGCCTTGATGATTATGCTGGCCGGGTTGACGCCTTTGCCCGCCGATCCGTGGTGGAAAGAATCACAACTGATACCGCCATTACAGTCCGTAGCCGAATGGCTGGGACAGCATTTGCCGTCGGGTATGGCAAATTATATTCATTATCATTAATTAATCAGGTTGTTTTTATGTGTGGAATTGCCGGCATTGTTGCCCATCAGAATGTCAATCAGGAATTGTATGATGCACTGACCGTTTTGCAGCACCGCGGCCAGGATGCGGCGGGGATTGTAACGTGCGAAGGGAACCGGTTTTATTTGCGTAAGGATAATGGTTTGGTGCGCGATGTTTTTTCAACCAGTCAGATGCTGCGATTGCGTGGCAATATGGGGATTGGACATGTGCGTTATCCAACGGCAGGTTGTACCAGCTCGGCTGAAGCCCAGCCGTTTTACGTGAATTCCCCATTCGGATTGACCTTAGCGCACAATGGTAACTTGACCAATACCGAACAGTTAAAAAAAGAGCTGTATCAACAGGACCAGCGTCATATCAATACCGACTCTGATTCAGAAATTTTGCTCAATGTCTTTGCCCATGAATTACAACAATTGGGTAAACTCAAAATTTCTGCCGATGATGTTTTTACAGCTGTGAGCAAGGTGCATAAGCGCTGCCGGGGAGCATACGCCGCCGTGGTGATGATTGCAGGCTTTGGAATTCTGGCATTTCGTGATCCACATGGTATCCGGCCGGTTGTCTATGGTCAGCGCAAAACAGAGTCCGGTATAGATTATATGATTGCATCGGAAAATGTGGCCCTGGATGTTCTGGATTTTACCCGCACGCGTGATTTAGAACCGGGCGAAGCGATTTTTATCGACGCCAAAGGGTCAGTACAAACGCGCCAATGTGCGGATAATCCGATGTATAGCCCGTGTATTTTTGAGCATGTTTATTTTGCCCGGCCGGATTCCATTATTGACGATATTTCGGTATACAAAGCGCGTTTGCGTATGGGCGAAAAACTGGCTGAAAAGATTCTTCGTGAATGGCCAAATCATGATATCGATGTCGTGATTCCCATTCCAGATACCAGCCGTACCTCCGCCTTGCAATTGGCTAATCGTTTGGGGGTCAAGTTCCGGGAAGGTTTTATCAAGAACCGCTATATTGGCCGAACGTTTATTATGCCCGGTCAGCAAATGCGGCGTAAATCGGTCAAACAGAAGTTGAACGCTATCAGTCTGGAATTTGAAGGCAAGAATGTGATACTGGTGGATGATTCGATTGTCAGAGGAACGACATCGGAACAGATTATTCAGATGGCACGTGATGCTGGCGCCAAAAAAGTCTATATGGCTTCGGCAGCACCACCGGTACGCTATCCCAATGTTTATGGTATCGACATGCCGGCAGCACATGAACTGATTGCACATAATCGCACGACGGAGGAAGTCTGTCAGGCCATCGGCGCCGATTATCTGGTTTATCAGGACCTGGATGATTTGATCGATGCGGTACGTCGAGGCAATCCCAAAATACAACAGTTTGATACCTCGTGTTTTAGCGGTAAATATGTCACAGGCGATATTGATCAGGCGTATCTGGACAGGATCGAAGCCTTGCGTAATGACGATGCGCAAAATCAACAACGCTGCAGCGAAAATTTTATTATCGAGATGCAAAATCACCACTAATATTCTATGGACAGGATGGGTAGGATGGGCTAAAAACCCATCACATAAGCATTCAAACGTTCGTTTTGATGGGTTTTTAGCCCATCCTACGATCCTCTGTATCCACGCAGTCACTCATCCTGCGAGCTTAAACCACGCATTTTAATACTGGAAAACAAACGTGAGTAAAACAGACTGGAATCAATATTCTCTCGAAACCCAGGCGATCCGGGCAGGTCAGCATCGGACGCAGGAAGCCGAACACAGCATACCGATTTTTACTACCTCGAGCTATGTCTTTAACAGCGCAGAAGAGGCGGCTTTACGCTTTACCGGAAAACAGCCGGGCAATATTTACTCCCGTTTCACCAATCCGACCGTCACAGCTTTTCAGGAGCGGTTGGCGGCGATGGAACAAGGCCAGCGCTGTTTGGCGTTTGCCTCGGGGATGGCGGCGATTATGGCCGTCGGTATGGGCTTGTTGAAAGCCGGCGATCATGTGGTCTGTTCACGCAGCGTGTTTGGCAATACGGTCTTGATGTTTCAGAATTATTTTGGCAAATTTGGTGTGGAAACTGATTTTGTCACATTGACGGATTTATCGGCCTGGGAAGCGGCCATCAAACCCGAAACCCGCTTTTTATTTTTGGAAACGCCGTCTAATCCATTGATTGAAATTGCCGATATTGAGGCCTTGGCCGAGCTGGCACATCGACATGATTGTCTGTTGATTGTCGATAATGTTTTTTGTACGCCGGTACTACAAAAACCCTTGAATTTGGGTGCTGACCTGGTGATTCATTCTGCCACTAAATATATCGACGGACATGGGCGCTGTGTCGGGGGAGCGGTTATCGGCAATGACGAACTGATTGAAAACAAGATTTATCCGTATTTAAGAACAGGGGGCGCTACATTAAGTCCTTTCAATGCCTGGACTTTTCTCTCCGGCCTGGAAACCTTGGCGATTCGAATGAAAGCGCATTGCGATAATGCGTTTGAACTGGCCAAATGGTTACAGCAACAACCAGCGGTTGAAAAAGTGCATTACCCAGGTCTTGAAGAGCATGCCCAGCACGAACTGGCCAAACGCCAGCAAAGTCATTTTGGCGGCGTTGTCAGCTTTGAACTCAAGGGTGGAAAAGAGGCGGCCTGGAAATTGATTGACGCGACTCAACTGTTGTCAATTACCGCAAATCTGGGTGATGTCAAAACCACCATCACCCATCCGGCCTCAACCACGCACGGTCGTTTAGCGCCAGAAGTGCGTCTCGAGGCCGGCATTAAAGACAGCCTGGTCAGAATCTCGGTTGGACTGGAGAATATAGACGATATCAAAGCCGATTTATTGCGGGGGCTATGATTTTTCTGACCCCGCTCTGCATATCTTGTGCCGCCGATTCATGCAGAGCGTCAGTGACAAAAACGTCGTCCTTGTTTTTCCAGGTAACGCTGATGGTAGTCTTCAGCCGGATAAAATACCGATGCTGGCGTAATTTGTGTGACGATAGGCGCGTTAAAAACACCGCGTTGCTCCAGCTCCAGTTTTGATTGCAGGGCCAGCGCTTTTTGTTCATCATTATGATAAAAAATGGCGCTGCGGTACTGGCTGCCTACATCCGGGCCTTGTCGATTCAAGGTTGTCGGGTCGTGAATCTGCCAAAACAGCGCCAGCAAATCCTGATAACTGATCTTTTCAGGATCATACTTGATTTCAATGGCTTCGGCATGGCCGGTAAGGCCGGTGCAGACCGATTTATAATCAGGATTTTCGGTATCACCGCCGGTGTAACCCACCCGAGTATCTAAAACCGGTAATTGTCGAAACTGGGCCTCGACGCCCCAAAAACAGCCCGCAGCAAAGGTTGCGATTAACATTTTTTTTACTCTCAATAAACATTCATGAATTTTACCCAAATGGAGCTTGCTCCAGCTATTCTTAAAGCCATAGCCGAACAAGGCTATACCACGCCTACACCCATTCAGCAACAAGCGATCCCTGTCATTTTGCAAGGCCAGGATATCTTAGCCGGCGCGCAGACCGGCACCGGAAAAACCGCCGGATTTGCCTTGCCGCTCCTGCAATTATTGCACAATCAACCGCGCCCGACGCTGCCGCGACCTACGCGCGTATTGGTATTAGTGCCAACCCGGGAGCTTGCATCGCAGGTCTATGAAAGTTTCAAAGCCTATGGCAGGCACTTGCCTTTCATTACAGAGCAGATTTTTGGCGGCGTCAATATCAACACCCAAATCAAGCGTTTGGCCAAAGGTGCCGATATTTTAGTGGCTACGCCTGGCCGTTTGCTTGATCTGATGTATCAGAAAAAGGTCGATTTATCTCAGGTACAACATTTTGTGCTGGATGAAGCCGATCGCATGCTGGATATGGGCTTTATCAAAGATATTCGGAAAATCATTCAGGCATTGCCGGAAAAACGACAAAATCTGATGTTTTCGGCGACTTATGAAAAAGAGATTAAAGTGCTGGCGTCACAATTACTACATGACCCGGTCGAAGTTTCGGTCGCCCGAGATAATAAGGCGGCTGATAACATCAAACAAACGGTTTACCCGGTCAGCAAGGAAGATAAACGAGAATTACTGTCCTGGTTGATTGGACATGGCCATTGGCAACAAGTCCTGATTTTTGTGCGCACCAAACATGGTGCCGACCGCCTGGTACGACAGTTGATCAAAGACGGTATTCGCAGCATTGCCTTACATGGTAATAAAAGCCAGGCCGCGCGTAATCGTGCGTTACAGGCGTTTAAACAAGGCGAAGTTACCGCTCTGGTGGCGACCGATATTGCCGCACGGGGATTGGATATCGAACAATTACCCCATGTTGTCAATTTTGATTTACCTAGCGTCGCGGAAGACTATGTGCATCGTATTGGCAGAACAGGCCGGGCAGGGAATGAGGGAGAAGCCATTTCACTGGTTTCAGCCGAAGAAGCCTACTTGTTGCATGGTATCGAAAAACTACTGAAAACTAAATTACCCCGCATCACCGATACCGGTTATGCGCCCGTATCGCTGGATAATATCAAAAAGCCGGCCAGTAAGCCTCGCCCACGCCGTACTGGCGGAGCACAGAAAAAAACCGGGGATAAAAAGCCTTTTCGTGCGCGTAAACGCCGATCTCCCTCTGAAAAATCCAGCGTTAAGCGCCCTAGGTAGCGATATGACGCTGGCGTAGGGGCACGGCGCGCACAAGCACAGGTAGGGGCACGGCGCGCCGTGTCCCTACTGCAATTTTTCCCGCATCACATCAATATCAAACCGGCCTGTTTTTCGCCAAATTATTGTGCCATTCGGTGCGATTAAAAAACTGGTCGGCGTTAATGCTACACCGCCAAAAGCTTTGTTTATGTCACCGTGCAAATCCAGGGCAAGGGAATAGGGTATCGCCATCTGTTGTTTGAGTGCGACAACATGGCTTGGAATATCATAAGGCATACTGATGGCAATAATTTCAAGCCCCTGTTGATGATATTCCCGATAGAGCTGTAATAAATCGGGAATCTCTTTTAAACAGGACGGGCAGTTTGTCGCCCAGAAAGTGACGATGACCGGTTTGCCATGAAAATCCCGTATATTAAATCGTTGGTTATCGATTGTTTGAATGACAACATCAGGCGCAGGCGGCAAGGGTTTAAAAAAAACAATGCCGGTCAGTATGGCAAACGCCAGTAAAATCAAAAACAGTTTATTTTTCTTTTTCATCAAGATATTGTTTATAGCTGTCACATAAGGCCCGATAAAGTGGCACTGGCTGAATCAGTTTAGCCGTACCGGTGGCGAAAAAAGCTGTCGCCATCAATGGAATCAAGATTTCATGGCTGTAGGTCATCTCCATCACAATCACAAACGAAGTCAAAGGCGATTGCAACATGCCGGAAAAATAGGCCGTGATTGTCAGTAAAATCATGATTTCTGCCGGCGCGATGGGAAACCACTGCGCAAGATTTGCACCAATGCCGGCGCCGGTCGCAATAGAAGGCACAAAAATACCGCTAGGAACACCGCTGAAAGCGGTTAATAAGGTGGCCAGCATCTTATAGATTGGAAACCACGGATCACTGGCATGACCTTCCAGAATGGATCGGGCTTGCTGATAACCTGTCCCAAAACTGTCTCCCTCGGAATAAAAACCCAATAAAGCGATGCCGCCACCACAAGCGAAAGCAATGGTAAAAATTGACAGTTTCGAGCGTGCCAGCCTGCGACCACAACAGATAAGCAAGCGACTGAATAAGCCGCCCATAATGCCACCTGCGATACCACATAAGGGAATGACCAGCCAGCCATAGCCCCAGGGCAGAATAAAGGATTTATCGCTGAAAAAGATATATTTCTTCAAAAAAATATAAGCAACGACGCCTGAAAAAACAATTGCCGTCAACACCAGTGAACTGACTTTTTCTTCCAGCGATCGTCCCATTTCTTCAATGGCAAAAATAATCCCCGCTAGCGGTGCGCTGAACATGGCTGCAAAACCGGCGGCGCTACCGGCCAGGATCAGCCCTCGCTCCATATAATGTAACGGAAAACGTACGGCGCGTCCTAAAGAAGCCATAATCGATGCGCCAACATGCGTGGCTGGCCCGCCAAAGCCAATCGATGCACCGGAAAACAAGCCCATAATCGTCAGCAGCATCTTACCGACAACAATGCGTAAAGACAGTAAATGATTACGCCGTGACAGGTCGCCCGTGATTTCCAGTGCGGTTTTGACCTGGGGGATGCCGCTACGTTCAGAACCCGGAAAAAACCGGAACGTCAGCCACGCGGTTATGCTCAATCCCACGGGGGCGGCGATAAAGTTAAACCAGAAATAGCGTTTCGATAAAACGCGATAGGTCTCGCCCGCCCATTCACTCAATAACGTCATGGCAACGATGAGCAAGCCGACAAAAACGGCACCTATCCAGAAAACCAGTCTTTGTTTCCAGGCTGAAATAGAAAGCAACGAATCCGACATGGTTTAGACCAGTGATAAAACTGTTTAACTTATCATAAAAAAGACCGCTTCTGCTCAGCAAAATTAAACTATGTTATTTAACCTGTTTTTAGTGGGTCATACCCACTAAAATTTCGACAAAAAGTTTTTGCGGTCAAAGAAAAGTATGGCCTGACATTTCAACCGATGCCTTCCTCGATGATAAAGCCGTCAACGATATTCTGGCCGAAAA
>CAYUAE010000005.1:0-33553 GCA_964442675.1 uncultured Methylomarinum sp. | reverse complement strand
CCCTGTGCCGGTACCACCACCCATGCCAGCGGTCAAAAACAGCATATCGGCACCTTCAATTTCTTCGCGGATGCGATCACGATTTTCTTCAGCCGCTTGCTTACCCACTTCAGGCTTCGTCCCGGCACCTAAGCCTTTGGTTAATTCAACACCGAGCTGGACTTTGGTATCGACGCTCAACTTTCTTAACGCCTGAGCATCGGTATTAGCACAGATAAACTCTACGCCTTCAATACCGGATTCAACCATATAGTCCACCGCGTTGCCACCGCCGCCGCCAACACCGATAACTTTGATGACGGCATTTTCACTACACATGTCTACTAATTCGTATTTCACTTTATTTACCTCGTTCAAACCTGACTAAAAATTACCCTGAAACCAGTTTTTCATTCTTGCCCAAATGCTTGAGTCTTCTTCCCGTAAACTTTCCGCTTTTCCCTGATGCTCCCGCCCATATAACAATAATCCAACGCCGGTCGAAAAAACCGGGTTTTTAACGACATCGGTCAACCCCGACATATGCTGTGGAAACCCTATGCGAACCGGCATATGAAAAATTTCTTCCGCCAATTCGGTCAAGCCTTTTACTTTTGAGCTGCCGCCCGTCAATACAATGCCGGCGGCAATCATATCTTCATAACCACTGCGCCTGAGTTCCGCCTGCACTAACAGCATCAGCTCCTCGTAGCGCGGCTCGATGATTTCAGCCAGATTCTGGGCTGAAATTTTGCGCGGATCACGATCGCCAATGCTTGGCACATCCACCATTTCCTGGGGATCGGCCAATTGCGTCAAGGCGCAAGCATGTTTGATTTTAATTTCCTCTGCATTTTTGGTTGGTGTGCGTAATGCCACGGCAATATCATTGCTGACCTGGTCGCCGGCAATCGGAATCACTGCCGTATGCTTGATCGCACCATCCGAAAATACGGCGATATCAGTCGTTCCGCCACCGATATCGATCAAACAAACGCCGAGGTCTTTTTCATCCTCTGATAATACCGAGGTACAGGAGGCTAATTGCTCCAGCACAATATCTTCAACATCCAAACCGCAGCGCCGAATACACTTGACAATATTTTGTGCCGCACTGACGCTGCCCGTGACCATATGCACTTTGGCCTCCAGGCGAATGCCCGACATGCCGACCGGCTCTTTGATGCCTTCTTGCTGATCGATTACAAATTCCTGCGGCAGAATATGCAATATTTTCTGATCGGCAGGAATCGCAACCGCCCGCGCTGAATCGATCACCCGGTCAATGTCCGACTGCATGACCTCTTTATCTTTTATCGCGACAATCCCATGCGAATTCAAACTGCGAATATGACTGCCCGCAATACCTGCAAATACTTTTTTAATCTGACAGCCTGCCATCAACTCCGCTTCTTCAACCGCACGCTGTATCGAATTGACGGTCGATTCCAGATTAACCACCACGCCTTTCTTAAGCCCTTTTGAAGGTGCCAGGCCAATACCGATAATCTCCATCTCATCGCTGCTATTAAACTCGCCCACGATGGCAGCTACTTTGGATGTACCAATATCCAGTCCCACCAATAAATCTCGTTCTGTTTTTTTAGCCATTGTTTTTTGCCTGAGCGTTTATATGCGTTTTTTCTTTTCGATGATCTGTTTCCATTTATCCGACTTCCAGGTCACGGCATAGCCGTTGGGATAACGTAAATCAACTATCACCATCAATTCAATCAATGCTTGTTCCAAAATATCGACGGTTTTTAAAAACCGTTGTAATTGCTTAATCTGCAACAAACGTCCCAGTTTTATTTCCAGGCCACTCACCAATCTGATTTGCCAGGCCCGGCGCTGATCGACATAAAACTGTTGTAACAATAATCCTTTATCAGCCAGCATTTTTCTGAGTATTTTCATCTGTTCCAATAACTCGCCATGTTGTCCTGCTGGCCCCCTGATTTCCGGCAAATCATCAAATATGGCGATATTTTCCGGTTCAAACAACTCGCCGCGATCATTGATCAAGGCCCGGTCTTGCCAGCGTGCCACCGGCTGTTGTTCTTCAATCTCTATTTCTATTGCATCTGGCCAGACTCTGTGTACCGCTACACGATCTGTCCAGGCCAATTGCTTCAAAGCCCTTTTTATCTGTGCCAGGTCAATATGGTAAAAACCGGTTTCTACCCAAGGCATCAAAGCCGTCTTAACTTCGTTCCGGGTCAGATACTGAAACCTGCCTTCGACCCTGACATGCCGAATTGGCATCCATTCGGCATCATGTCGTTTAAATTGCTCCCAGCCCCATACCGCTACTGCAGCCGCAAATACCATGATCCCGACATAAACAATGATCATGCGCTGTGTGCCGTTCATTGAGCAGGATTTTTTCGCCCGAAACTGGTTTCCAGAATCCGCCACACTAATGCGTCAAAATCAATTCCTGCCGCATTCGCCGCCATCGGTACCAGACTATGACTGGTCATGCCCGGCACCGTATTGACTTCAATCAATTGTGCCTCACCATCGCAGTCAATAAAAACATCAACCCGGCCCCAACCTGTAACACCAATCACCTCACAGGCCTGCACCGCCAGTTTTTGCAAGTACGCTTCCTGTTCCACACTCAAGCCGCTTGGACAATGGTATTGCGTATTATCGGCCTGATATTTTGCCGCATAATCATAAAAAGCATGTGGTGTTTGCAAGAGAATCACCGGCAACGCCTCACCTTGCAAAAAACCAACGGTATATTCTTTGCCGCTTACCCATTTTTCCGCATACACATCACAACCATATTGCCGCGCCAACGCCCAGGCTTCGGCCAGCTCTTCCTTGCTATTGGCCTTACTCATGCCAAAACTCGAGCCCTCCAGCGCCGGTTTGACAATGACCGGGAACCCCAAGGCTTCCGCACAGGCGGGAAGGTCCTGCGTTGTCTTCAATACAAACCACGGTGGTGTCGACAACCCCATGCCCTGCCAACACATCTTGGTTCGAAGCTTGTCCATGGCCAATGCCGAAGCCAACACGCCAGAACCGGTATAAGGGATTCCTTTTGCATCCAAAATAGCTTGCAAAACACCATCCTCACCGCCCCGGCCATGAATGATATTGAAAGCCCGGTCAAACTGCTTTCCAGCCAAGGCATCGATGGCATTAGTTTGCACATCGACAGCTTCGACCTGCACCTTTTGTTTTTCAAGCGAAGCCAATACCGCTGCACCACTGATCAGGGAAATTTCACGCTCGGCAGCCTGCCCGCCCATCATCAAAGCAACCCGACCAAAATCTTCAGCCTTTTGAACCCTGTGCGGCATCATTTCGGCTCCCCTACGCGGCACACCTCCGTTTCCAGCTCAATGCCATGCTTTTCCTTAACCTGACGCTGAATATAATCAATCAACGCTTCAATATCTTTTGCCGTCGCCTGACCACGGTTTTCGATGAAATTGGCGTGTTTTTCTGAAACACAGGCATCACCGATGCAGTAACCTTTCAGACCACAGGCTTCGATCAAACGAGCGGCAAAATCGCCCGTCGGATTTTTAAATACCGATCCGCAGGTCGGCTTGTTAGTCGGCTGAGTCAAATTTCTTTTTTCCAGCAATGCCTTGATTTTTTGCTGTCCATCCACATCGGCCTGTTTTTGCAGCACCAGTTCCGCCGACAAAAACCACTCATCATCACGGCCTTTTACCGAACGATAGGCGATATCGAATTCGTCCCGGCAACGCGTGATGACATCACCCCGGCTGTTGATCACTTCCACCCGATCCACAATCGCCCAGGTTTCCCCACCGAAAGCGCCTGCATTCATTCGCAATGCGCCACCCATGGTGCCGGGAATTCCTGCCAGGAACTCAGCGCCGCTCAGACCTAAATCAGTGCTGTAGCGAGCCACATGCGCACATGGCACGCCAGCTTCGACATACAGGCGTTCAGAATCAAGCAGGCGCATTTGTTTCAAACGACCGCGGGTATTGATCACCGTGCCTTTCACGCCGCCATCACGGATCAGCAAATTACTGCCCAGCCCCAGCCAAAACAACGGCTCATCCGCCGGCAATGATTTGACATAGGCAATCAAATCCTCTTTATCCTGCGGCAAATACATTTTTTCGGCCGGCCCACCCACGCGCCAACTGGTATATCTGGCCAGTGGCTCATTGTGTAGCAATTTGCCTTGTCCTGTCGCATTCATAATGCCAATGCCTCCTGCAATTGTCCGGGCAATTGTTGAGCAATCTGCCCGACATTACCGGCGCCCATGGTCAACAACACATCGCCAGGCTGTACAATACCGGCCAGAATCGTCGCCAGTTCCTGCTGCTGTCCGACAAATATCGGATTCACCTGTCCTCGCACCCGAATCGCCTGCGCCAGGGCTTTACCGTCGGCGCCAGTTATAAAGGCTTCACCTGCCGAATAAACATCCAGTAACACCAGGACATCGACAGTCGATAAGACATCGACAAAATCTTCGAACAGATCGCGTGTCCGGCTATAACGATGGGGCTGAAAAACCACGACCGAGCGCCGCTCAGGCCAGGCCTGCTTCAAGGCTTCAAGCGTCGCAGCCAGTTCTCGTGGATGATGGCCATAGTCATCGACCAGCGTCAGTTTGCCATCCGCCCATTCAATTTCGCCATTCAGCTGAAAGCGTCTGCCAATACCTTTAAATTCCTTCAGGCTTTGAATAATCGCTCGATCCTCGACATTCAAAGCCGTCGATACCGCAATCGCCGCTAACGCATTCAACATATTATGCCAGCCTGGCATGTTCAACGTGACGGTCAAAGGCGCTTTGTCTTTGCGTAATACGGTAAATTCAGTCTGCAACCCCTGCTGTTTAATATCGATGGCACGAACATCGGCACAGCTGTCGGTACCATAAGTGATGACAGGCTTTGAAACTGCATGCAATACGCTTTTGACACCTTCGTCATCCAGGCACATCACCGCCAATCCATAAAAGGGTAAATGATGCAAAAACTCCAGAAATGTACCTTGTAATTGCTCAAAACTCCCGCCGTATGTTTCCATATGATCTTGATCGATATTGGTCACGACCGATAGCATCGGCTGCAGATGCAAGAAGGAAGCATCACTTTCATCGGCCTCGGCCACCAGAAAGCGCCCTAAGCCTAATTTAGCATTGGTGCCGGCACTGTTCAGCCGGCCACCAATAACAAAGGTCGGATCCAGGCCTGCCTCGGCCAACATACTGGCAATCAAACTGGTCGTTGTCGTTTTGCCATGCGTTCCGGCAACTGCAATACCAAAACGAAATCGCATCAGTTCGGCCAACATTTCAGCACGCGGAATGACCGGAATACGTTGTGCCTTCGCAGCCTGGACTTCAGGATTCTCCGGGTTGACAGCGGTCGATGTCACCACCACATCGACATTATCGACATTGGATTCAGCATGTCCGAGAAACAATTTAATGCCTAATTCTTGCAGGCGATCAGTCACCGCCGATTCACGAATATCAGAGCCTGAAACCTGATAGCCCAAATTGGACAAGACTTCGGCGATACCACTCATACCGGTGCCACCGACACCGACGAAATGGATTTTTTCGATATTCCCCAAAAACTGCGCGGGGTGCAAATCGGCCCGATTCATTGCCCTGCCTCCTCGATACACTGTGCCACAACGGCATCGGTCGCATCGAAACGGGCTTTTTTCCGCGCCGCCTGACTCATAATAAGTAAATCAGCTCTAATCTGTTTAATCGCCTGTCTCATTCGTTCTGTCGTCATCTCGGATTGCGGTATCAACACGCCGGCATTGTCATCACATAAATATCGCGCATTCGCGGTTTGATGGTCGTCAATAGCATGTGGCAACGGCACAAAAATAGCCGGCAAGCCTGCCGCCGCGACCTCGCTGACCGTCATTGCCCCCGAACGACAAATCACCATGTCAGCCCATTCATAGGCGGCCGCCATATCGTCTATAAACGCCATCACTTCGGCGGGCGTATTCTGTTTTGCATACTGCTCTTGAACCTGAGTCAACATAGCCGCACCGGTCTGATGTTTGATGCTTATGTTTTCAAATCCCGCCAATGCTTCAGGAACGTTCTGATTCAATACTTCAGCCCCCTGGCTGCCGCCAAATACCAGAATTCTGAAACCATCCTGTTCATGCAATCGTCGTGGTGCTTTATCCTGTAATCGCAACATATCTTGCCGTAATGGATTGCCTGTAAACAAGGCACCGACCGATGCCTCAAAACTCCCTGGAAAAGCCTCCATCACCTTGCGGGAAAATCGCTTCAACAGCCGGTTAGTCGTACCCGGAACCCGGTTTTGTTCATGAATCAACAGCGGAATGCCGGCGATTTTACTCATCAAACCACCCGGGGCTGCGACAAATCCGCCCATACCCAGCACCACATCGGGTTGGCGTTGTTTCAACACGGCACGCGCTTCGGCACAGGCCTTCAGCAATTTAAAAACTGCCCTGATTTTTGCGCCAGCGCCTTTTCCCCGCACACCTTGCACCGACAGCCAATCCATCTCGATACCTTGCTCAGGCACAATGCGGCTTTCCAATCCTTTATGCGTACCCATCCAGCTCACCGTCCAGCCCTGTTGCTGTAAGGCCTTCGCCACTGCCAGAGCAGGAAACACATGCCCGCCGGTGCCTCCGGCCATGATCACTATGCGCTTTGCCATCGTGTAACGCCTTTTGCCTGAGTGACTTGTTTTTCCTGAACTTCGTGGCTTACCCGTAAAACAATTGCAATAGCCGCACACATCACCAGCATACTGCCCCCGCCATAGCTCATCAGTGGCAAGGTAATGCCTTTTGTTGGCAACAAGCCCATATTGACACCCATATTGACGAACGCCTGAAAACCGAACCAAATACCCATACCATACGCAACGTAGGCATTGAATTGCTGCCCGGCTTGTTCCGCCTGTCTGCCGACAGCGAAGATGCGCCAAACCAACAGGCTGAATAAAAAAATCACCAACAATACCCCTAAAAGTCCACACTCTTCGGCCAAAACCGAGAACAAGAAATCGGTATGCGCTTCCGGCAAATAAAACAATTTTTGAATACCATTGCCCAGCCCCACGCCAACCAGACCACCCTGCCCAAACGCAATCAAGGCCTGTACCAATTGAAAACCGGTATCCCTGGCATCGGCCCAAGGGTCAAGAAAGGCGGTAATTCTGGCCCAGCGATAAGGGGCAATCCGGATCAGCACAGCAACCAACGCCAATCCTGCCAGAACCAGCCAGACAAATTGCTTTAACCTTGCTCCGGCCAGGAACAGAATCCCCATAGCCAGCACCGCAATCACGACGGCGGAACCTAAATCCGGCTCCATCAACAATAAGACACCGACTGGAATAAACGGTATCAATGCTTTAAGCGCACCATACTCGGATTGCTGCAGTTGCTGCTGATGGCGCAACACATAAGCTGCCATGTACAACACCGCAACCAGTTTGACCACTTCCGATACTTGAACTCTAATCCCTGCCACCGAAATCCAGCGGATACTGCCATTCACCTTGACACCGATACCCGGAATAAAAATAACCGCCAACAAAAGCAGACCAATAATAAACAAGGCCCCGCTGTATCGCTGCCATAGCGACATTGGAATCATGCAAATCAAGCCGCCACCAATCAGCCCTAATACAATATGAATCATTTGTCGCAATGGATAATGAAACACATCGGCTGCCGTTTTAACACCTAGATGTAACGAGGAGGAAGCGACAATCAAATAGCCTATCAGCAACAATGCCGCACAGACCCCGAGCAGTATTTTGTCGGCATAAAAAGGCCGAATATCCAAGGCTTGAAAAAACGATATTTTCATATCGACTGCACCTGTTGTTTTACGGCGCGTGCAAATTTATCACCACGCTGGCTGTAATTTTTATATTGATCCAGACTGGCGCAAGCCGGTGACAACAGCACGACATCACCTTTTTTTGCGACGTTATGCGCCATCTTTACCGCCTCATTCATGTGTTCCGCCGTATAGTGTGGAATATCGTCACGCACTGCATCGGCAATCAACGCACCGTCTTTTCCCATCACAATAACGGCCTTGCAATGTTCGGTTACGGCAGGCGTCAGTGCGCTCAAATCCGCCCCCTTGGCATCACCGCCAGCAATTAACACCACGTTCCTGTCAAACCCTTTCAATGCCGCGACACAGGCACCGACATTAGTCGCCTTGGAATCATTGATCCATTGCACACCATTCACTTCAGCCACTTTCTGCATTCTATGTGGCAAGCCTTGAAAACGCCTTAATGCCTGCCGCATCGGCTCACGCTCAAAACCTGCTGCATCAGCCAATGCGATGGCGGCCAGCGCGTTAGCACTATTATGCAAACCTTGCAATGCCAGCTCTGCCGTTGCAATAACCGCTTCATCGCCAGCCATCAGCATATTTTGCTTCCGATCCCAGTAATAATCGGCCTTTTGCTGAACCGAAAACGTTCGTACCGTCCTGCCCGCTTCCCGCATAGCCATAACGCGAGGGTCATCAAGATTTAACACCATGACGCCATGGCCATTGAAAATACGTTGTTTCTCGGCCGCATAGCGCTCAAGACTTCGATGCCTGTCCAGATGATCGTCTGAAATATTCAGCACCGTCGCCGCAACAGGCTCTAACACCGATGTACGCTCCAGTTGAAAACTGGATAATTCCAACACATACATCGACGCGGATTGCTGCAGTAAATCCAGAGCGGGAACACCTAAGTTTCCGCCTACGCCTACATCAATGCCGGCCTGCTTAGCCATTTCACCTAACAGCGTCGTGACCGTGCTTTTCCCGTTTGAGCCGGTAATCGCCACAATCGGCTTGTCTGTCGCGCAGGCAAACAAATCAATATCGCTCAATACCTTACAGCCCGCTTGCATGGCTTTTTGAATCGATAACTCATCCAGCGATACGCCAGGGCTGACCACCAAATGCGTTGCTACATCGAAAGCAGCCTGGTCGAAGCCGCCCGTAAAAACCGCCACATCAGGCATTTCTTCAATCATACGGCCACTACCAGGCGGCTTGTTACGACTATCGACAATCGCAAACTGCACACCAATATTTTTCAAAAAGCGCGCGACAGACAGCCCGGTTGAACCCAATCCAACCACCAACACCTTAGCGGCGTCAGGGTTCAGACCCAGCTTCTGCTGTAACACTGTCAATACGCTTTCCTGTTCGTTTAGCATCACTATCTCAGCTTCAATGTCGCAAGACCGACCAACACCAGAATCACGGTGATAATCCAGAAACGCACGATAATCCGAGGCTCCGGCCAGCCTTTCTTTTCATAATGATGATGAATCGGCGCCATCAGAAACACCCGTTTACCGCGCAATTTATACGAGCCAACCTGAATAATGACGGAGATCGTCTCGGCCACAAACACCCCACCCATAATCAGTAATACGATTTCCTGACGAACCAGAACAGCAACGATGCCTAAAGCCGCACCTAAAGCCAATGCGCCTACATCCCCCATAAACACCATAGCCGGATATGCGTTAAACCATAAAAAACCCAGTCCAGCGCCTACAATTGCAGCGCAAAATACAACAACCTCACCTGACTCCGGCAAAAAAGGAATCGCCAGATATTCGGCAAATTTATAATGGCCGGACAAATACGCAAAAATTGCCAATGCCGCAGCAATCATAGCCGTCGGCATGATGGCCAGTCCGTCCAGGCCATCGGTCAGATTGACTGCATTGCTGGTGCCGACAATCACAAAATAGGTTAACACCACATAAGTCCACCCCATGCTGATATGCACATCTTTAAAAAAAGGCACAATAAACTCGGTTTCGGCAGGCACCTGCGCCGTCAGATACAAATAGATTCCGGCAGACAAGGCAATAACCGATTGCCAAAAAAACTTGGCCCGAGCGGATAAGCCATCGCTGTTGCCGAGTTTTATTTTCTTGTAGTCATCAATGAAGCCGATAATCCCATGCCCCAGCGTGACGAACAGGACGACCCAGACATAACGGTTTTCAAGATCCGCCCATAACAAGGTACTGATCGCAATCGCGACCAGAATCAAGGTGCCACCCATCGTCGGTGTACCGGATTTGACATAATGACTTTCCGGCCCGTCTTCGCGAATACTCTGGCCTATTTTGTTATACGTCAGTTTTCTGATCATGACGGGACCGACAACAAATGAAATCAGCAAGGCTGTTAATGCCCCCAGAATGGCGCGTAATGTCAGGTATTGAAAAACCCTGAACGCCCCATCAAACTGCATCAAATAGTCAGTTAAATAAAGTAACATACTCAATTCCCGTCATTATTTGTCAAAACAACCACCACCTTCTCCATCTGTTGCGCGCGCGACCCTTTCACTAAAATATTGGCCTCTGCTGTCAATGTTTGCTGCAATGTCTCGATCAGTGTTTGTTGCGATTGAAAAAACACCCCGCCGTTACCGAACGCACGGACCGCATATTCAGCATCGGCACCCGTCGCGAATAATTTTTCAATACCCATCGTTTTCATTAACGCCCCCAGCTTCCGATGAATGTCAGGGCTGTCTTCACCCATCTCACCCAGTGCGCCTAACACGACCCACGGCTCGCCATCTTTTTGAATCAACACATTCAACGCCGCTTCAATTGAGGCAGGGTTGGCGTTATAGCTGTCATCAAGCAACAGTCCGCCGGCTCGATGCGTCAATGGCGTCAATCGCCCGCCTACTGGCTGTACATCCGCCAAGCCATGCTGAATCCGCTCTGCATCCAGCCCCAATGCCATCACAGCGGCACTTGCCGCCAATGCATTGCGGACATTATGTTCGCCAGCCAGCGCCAGCGTCACAGGCATTTCGAAATATTCGGTTTTCATCGTAAAGTCTGTCACAAACCGGCCATTGTCTACCCGCTGCCGAATATTTAATGCTCTGACATCGGCCGTTTCATGTAATCCGAACGACAGTACTTTACGAGCCCCGGCGCGCTTTTGCCAATAGTCAAAAAAAGCATCATCCCGGTTTAAAACCGCAACGCCGTCATCAGCCAGGCTGTCGATCAGCTCACCTTTCGCTATCGCAACCCCCTGAAGACTGCCAAAACCTTCAAGATGCGCAGGACCTGCATTGTTCAACAGCGCCACATCCGGCTGAGTCAGCTGACTGGTGAAGGCAATTTCACCCGCATGATTCGCCCCCATCTCCACCACGGCGTAATCATGCTGCTCCGTTATCCGCAGCAGGGTCAACGGCACGCCTAAGTCATTGTTCAAATTCCCATAGGTGTATAAAACATGACCGGCTTGTTTAAGCAGGCTGGCCGTCATTTCTTTCACACTGGTTTTGCCATTGCTGCCGGTAATGCCGACAACCTTCAGTGAAAGCCGCCTGCGCCATGCCTTGGCTAAATCGGCCAAGGCTTCTCGCGTATCTTTGACAACGATTTGAGGCACGTCCACAGCCATCGGCCGCATCACCATCACGGCCGCAGCACCCGCCTGAATGGCCGTATCAATAAAATCATGTCCATCGAAACGCTCGCCCTTGATGGCAATATATAAATCACCTTTATTCAGGCTGCGCGTATCGATACTGACGGCTTTAAGCTCAATGTCCTTGCCCATCCATTCGGCGGCTGTCGCGGCTGCGATGTCTGAAACATTCATTTGCATAATCAATACCTTTCCAGCGCCGCCTGCACGACAGACTGATCACTAAACCCGGTTTTTACACCGTGTATATCCTGATACTGCTCATGCCCTTTACCGGCAATCACCACACAGTCACCCGCTTGCGCCTGCGCAACAGCACGGCTTATCGCCGTACGACGATCGCTAATAACCTGGGTTTTCTCAGCCGCGCAACCTTGCAAAATATCGGCGATAATCGCCTCACTGGCTTCAAAGCGCGGGTTATCATCGGTCACGATCACGCAATCGGCCCATTGGCTGGCAACTTCTCCCATCAAAGGCCGTTTGCCTTGATCCCGGTTACCGCCACAGCCAAACACCACGGTTAATTTTTTCGTCTGTTGTTTTAAATTCGCCAATAACTGTTCCAAAGCATCCGGTGTATGCGCGTAATCAATCACCACCGTCGGTTTATCTTTGCCGCCCAGGGTTTCCATGCGCCCTGCAACCGGCATCAATGTCTTCAGCTGCTTTGCCACCGCGTTCAAAGGCCAGCCTAAAGCCAACAGAACCGTCGCGACTGCGGCCATATTTTCGATATTGAATAGCCCGGTTATGCGGCTATCAACCGCTTGCACCTGCCCCCGCCAGACCAGTTCGAAATGACTGCCCAATAGAGAGCATTCAATGTTTTTTATCTGGATACTTTCCTGTACCGCACCATCATCCAAACGCCGCCCAAACCCCCAGGCATTGCTCTGCTGTTGCAGCTGCTGAAGAATCTGCCCAGCATAATCATCATCCCGATTGACAACTCTGAATTTCAGTTCCGGCCTTTGTAGCAATGCCATTTTTGCGGCCAGATAGTGTGTCATCGAGCCGTGATAATCGAGATGATCCCGGCTTAGATTGGTAAATAACGCCCCGCTAAATTCCACCCCTGCAACCCGGCCTTGCGCCAGCCCATGAGAAGAGACTTCCATCGCGACATAGCGCAGCCCTTGCTCGACAAAGCGGGCCAGTATTTGCTGAAGGGTTACCGCATCGGGCGTCGTATTCAGCGTATTATTCAGCTTTTCAGGCCGTCCCCAGCCCAATGTCCCGATCACGCCGCAATCCGGCAGCAACTGCGCCAAAAACTGACTGCAACTGGTCTTGCCATTCGTGCCTGTCACACCGATTACGGTTAAGCTGCGACTTGGGTAACCGTAAAATCGTGCGGCAATTTCACCGACATGCCGACTCAAATCTTCAACAGGGTAGCCCGGTAGGTCAGACACAGTTTTCGCCACCTCATCCCCGCCCCCTGCAGGATCATAGATGACAGCACGCGCACCACGCTTTTTAGCGTCAGACCAAAACGCCAACCCATGACTGTTTTCGCCATTCAAGGCAATAAACAAGTCGCCCGGCCGAAGCTGCCGGCTGTCCAGGGTCAATCCGCTTATTTCGATATCACTGTCCGGTACCACATGACCGTTTAATAATTTACTCAGTTTCATTTTTCATCAACAAAACCGGCATGGTTTCTTCCCGGTCCGGGGTTACCCCATACACCCGTAATACCCCTGCCATCACCTTGGAAAAAACAGGCGCGGCAACCAGGCCACCATAATAATCGCCGGCTCTCGGTTCATCGACCATCACCGCAATCACATAGCGAGGATTGCTGGCCGGCGCCATACCGACAAAAACCGCAAAATATTTGTGTTTTGAATAGCCTTTTCTGCCTTCCGATTTTTTCACCGTTCCGGTTTTTCCAGCCACCCGATAGCCCGGCACACGTGCCCGGGTTGCCGTTCCGCCTTTTTCTACCACCGTTTCGAGCATGCGCCTGACACGTCGCGTATTCTCAATACTGAAAACCCGTTCCGCCTGATCATCCTGTTTTCTGGGCAAAAGACTCACCGAATGCAATACGCCATCATCGGCCAAGGCGGTATAGGCGCGTGCCAATTGCAAGGCGGAAACACTCAAGCCATAGCCAAATGACAAGGTAGCCTGATCAAATTTACTCCAGTCCTGAAAATCAGGTAATCGTCCCCGCGCTTCACCGGGAAAAGCCACACCCGCCGAAACGCCAAACCCTAATCGCTGATAAGTGTTCCATAAAAACTCGGCGGGCATTCTCAAGGCAATTTTACTGATCGCAATATTGCTGGATTTTTTCAACACGCCGGTCAGATCCAATGTTTTATTATTATGTGTATCCCGCACCAGCCCTCCTTTTACCCGGTAAAAGCCATGCGTTTCAATTTTCTCGTCAACGTTGACATAACCGCTATCAAGTGCCGCCAACATAACAAATGGCTTAACGGTCGAACCCGGCTCAAAGATATCAATAATGGCCCGGTTCCGATAATATTTAGCATTCAGCCGCTGTCGATTATTCGGATTAAACGCGGGCTGATTGACAGCCGCTAACACTTCGCCGGTTTTCGCATCGAGTACCACCAATGCCGCTGCAACCGCCTGATGTTCAATCACCGCCTTTTTCAATTCCCGATAGGCCAGATATTGAATTCTGTTATCGATACTGAGCGTCAAATCCTGGCCTGCAACCGGCTCACGAATGATTTCAAGGTCTTTAATAATATGTCCTTTACCATCCTTAATGACCTTCTTTTCCCCAGGCTGCCCTTTCAAAACAGCATCATAAGCGCGCTCGATACCTTCTAAGCCGACATCATCAATATTGGTAAACCCGACCAAATGGCCTGCAACTTCTCCGGCCGGATAAAAACGCTTCAGCGCCTTTTCAAAGCCAATACCCGCTTCGTTCATCAGCCTGATTTTTTCTGCCAGATCAGGATTAACCTGGCGTTTCAAATAAATAAACGACTTGTTCGCACTATGCTTCTGAATCGCCTGAATTTTTTTTGCGCTGACACCTAATAAATCTGCAATTTTCTTAACTTTACGCCAGTCTTCTACTTTATTCGGTTTCAGAATCACCGCTTGTACGGGCGTACTGATCGCCAAGGCTTCACCTTGCCGATCCTTGATCTGTCCACGATAAGCCGGCACCGAAACGATGTCACTGTATTGCTGCCGCGCCCGTTTTTGCAAAAAAGGCTTATCAACCACCTGTAAATAAATCGCTTTGGCCACCAACGACAGCATTGCAAGCAGCAATAAGGCTAAAACCACAGTGCGGCGTCCTTCAAATCCAGGTTCCTGTGTTTTATCGTGACCAAAATCCATTATTTTGTTTTGATATAAATAATCGACTCTCGAGGTGGCAAAATCATACCCAGATCTCTTGCCGCAATGCGCTCGACTCGGTTTTCGGAGGTCAACATGGTCAATTCCAGTTGTAAGCGCCCCCATTCAACCGCGTATTCATCGAGCTTTCTTTCTTCTTTCTGTATATTGTTAAAGAGCATGCGTAATTGATATTTACTGTAAATCACGGCCAATCCCGAGACCAATAACAGCGCAATCAAAAACGCTAAAACAAACCGTGTCTGCATCATAATTTCTCGGCAATTCGCATCACTGCACTGCGTGAGCGGGGATTTTTTTCAACCTCCTCACGACTGGCGCGAATGGCTTTACCTATCTTTTTCAATGCACCCTGCTGAATGTCTTTTTCCATCACCGGCAAGCGCCCGGGGTTGTATTTTCGCCCCGACTCCTGCCGGATAAAGCGTTTGACGATTCTATCTTCCAGTGAATGAAATGCGATCACGACCAACCGCCCCCCCGGCGCCAGCACATCGACTGATTGCGCTAACACCTGCCGGATTTCTTCCAGTTCCTGATTGATTTCGATCCGAATCGCCTGAAAACTTCGTGTTGCAGGATGCTTGCCTTTTTCCTTCATCGGCACGGCTTTCTCGATCAATCGTGCTAACTGCAATGTGCTTGTGATGGGCGCCTCATCGCGGGCTTTCATAATCGCTTTAGCTATCTTCCGCGCAAAGCGTTCTTCGCCATAGTCAAATAACACTCGAACCAGTTCCCGCTCATCAACCTGCTGCAACCATTCTGCTGCACTCATGCCTGAGTATCTGTCCATGCGCATATCCAACGGCCCGTCGCGCAAAAAACTAAATCCCCGTTCCGCCTCATCGAGTTGCGGCGACGAAACCCCAAAATCCATCAAAATCCCGTCAATGCCTCGCCCTGGTAATTCATCGGCGACCATTTCACTGAGTCTGGAAAAGCTGGCATGGCGCAAGCAAAACCGCTTATCCTGGCTTAATTCCTTAGCAAGCTGCGAATGAATCGCCGACAAATCCCGATCCAGCGCCAGCAATCGTCCATCAGGCCCGAGCTTTTGTAAAATACCGCGGCTGTGTCCACCTCGGCCAAAGGTACAATCGACATAGACGCCATCGGAACGAATATTTAATGCCGACAGTGCTTCCTCATATAAAACCGGAAAATGTTCCATCACCTTCCTTTAAAAGGATAAATTTTCAAGCACGTCCAAGTCTTCATCGTCGTCATCCTGCTGCCATTCCTGTTGTTTTGCCTGCCAGGCCTCAAGACTCCAAACTTCAAACTTGTTCAATTGTCCCAGTAAAAAAATATTCTTGTTGAAACCCGCATGTGTGCGTAATGTTTCAGCAATCAGCAAACGCCCCTGTTTATCCATTTCACATTCATGAGCATTGCCTATCAGCATCCTTCGCAAACGACTAGCCGTTTTGCTTACCGTCGGCAACTTGCTGATTGTTTGTTCGAGTCGCTCCCACTCCGGCAATGGATACAGCCATAAACAACCGGCCTCACTCTTGCCTTTTTCATCCAGCGCATAAGTGATGATCATCTGCCGCTCGCAACAGTCTTGTAACTCCGCCCGATACGCGGTTGGAATCGTAATACGCCCTTTAGCGTCAAGATTGATTGCGTGACCACCTCGAAACAAAACTTTCCTCGTTTAGCCCAAAAATTCCATTTTTTTCCACTTTTACTCAATTTTTAACCACTATAGTTTTAGCGCCAGCTTTAGTCAAGATGCATAAAAAGACAAATTCCTGCTTTTGCGACAAAGACTTAGCGCACACCATAGGATTCAGCAAAAATATGCATTTTTGCAACATCAAAAATCTTTGCCTGTTCAATTCGTTAATCGATTATTTTGATGTGTTTTTGTAGCTAAACAACAACACAGAATGATTAGTTTATTTTTGAAAATCGCACTAAAAAATGCATTTAAAACCGCACAAGCTGCAGATGATTTTTTTAACGCGCAAAAGAGCATTGCATAAAATATCTATCCTCTTCATACCGAGGACTCAGACAGCTGAAAAGATGTTTGTTTGGGAGAGGGAGGGACTAGCGAAGATAAACCTGCAAGCGAAATAACACAAAAAATGTGAGGAACATCTCAATCCTAACAAAAAATATGCGCGACTGAATGCTAAATCCATTTTGAATGGTGAGCTGGCCTGTAAGCCGGGTTCTGTCGTGAACAGTCATTCATCTAGGCATCAGGTCGCCCTGATGCTCGAGCAATCTACCCAGGAACCGCGCGGGCCGCGCGTCTGTTCCTCTATTTGATCTTGCTCCGGGTGGGGTTTACCCTGCCACTGCTGTTACCAGCAGCGCGGTGCGCTCTTACCGCACCATTTCACCCTTACCCCTCACCTGGAATCAAAGATTATAGGTGAGAGGCGGTATATTTTCTGTGGCACTTTCCGTGGACTCACGTCCCCCAGGCGTTACCTGGCACCCTGCCCTGCGGAGCCCGGACTTTCCTCTGTGTTATTTTTACAACAACACAGCGACTGTTCGGCCAGCTCAATGCTTATTATACCCTGATATCCTGAAAATTACTTGCCTTCTGTCATTTGCAGAGCCAGCTGATAAAGATTTTTTTTACGATGCCCGGTGATTTTAGCCGCCAGGCTTGCAGCTGTTTTAACAGAGCATTCACTCAACAAAATAGCCAATAAGGCTTCGTCGTCTTGTTGCGACTGCTCATTCTCCTCATCAACTGCTTCAGCGCCCGCAACTATCACAACAAATTCCCCCTTACGCATATTGGGATCATCATTAACCTGCTGGCAAATATATGACAGCGGGCCTTTGACAATCGTTTCATGTAATTTAGTCAATTCTCGCGCAATGACGCATTCTCGTTCAGGCGGTAAAACCGCAAGCATATCATCCAGGCTAGCCTGAATTCTGTGGCTGGATTCATAAAAAGCCCAGGTCCACGCCACCTTCTGCCGCTCGGCAAAAAAACGCTTTCGCGCAGATGTCGTACGTGGCGGAAAGCCTTCAAAGCTAAACTGTGTTATCGGCAATCCCGACACCGATAATGCGGCAATCAATGCACAACTGCCCGGGATAGGCGAGACTTTCACACCCTGTTCTCGCGCCAACTTGACCAAGGGCATGCCAGGGTCGCTCAACAACGGTGTCCCCGCATCCGATATCAAGGCCACGGTGGCGCCATTGTTGATTTTTTCGATCAGCCAAGGCGCCTGCCTTTCTTCATTATGCTGATGCAGTGAAATCACTTGCGTCGAAATACCATAATGTTGCAGTAACAAGCGTGCATGCCGTGTATCTTCCGCAGCAATTAAATCCACCTGCTGTAATATTTCCACCGCACGAAAACTGAAATCAGCCAAATTGCCGATGGGGGTTGCAACGACATATAACTGACCTGCCTCGGATGCATTGTCTATCTGCATAGTCTGCCTTTAAAATTTTACTGAAAAAAGGGAATTTTTTACGATTTACAGTACACTTAGGAACAATGTCCTCAGCATTCTGATTGATTCACTTTAACAAAAGTACGCTTTCTATGACCAGCCGACACCCTTTCTCCTTACTTTTTATCGCCATTATCCTGCTACCGGCTTGTAAATCAGTTCCCGCTAACCAGCCTTTCCTTGAACAATCCCGGCAAGCCGAAAGCATGATGGATAACAGTCAATATGAGCAAGCCGCACGTGTATATCAAAACCTGTCACAGAACGCACCAGAGCAACCTGAATACCGCCTGAGGGCTGCTGAAGCCTTACTGAAAGCAGGTGAGTCAGAGCATGCTCTATCCTTGCTTTCATCCATTCCTCGTCAACAACTCGATCCTCTGCAAACGGCCTTACTCACATTGCTAGCCGCTCAAATCGACCTTGACCAGGGCAATGCCGAGGGCGCATTGACAAAACTCAATCAAATCTCGGTCGAACAGCTCGACCTCTCTCATCAGCGCGATTATTTTAGCGCGCTTGCCTTTGCTCAAGCCTTGTCTGGCGATGTTCTCGGCAGTGTTCAATCGCGTATTCAACTGGGCCAGCGATTACTGGATCCTGAAGCCATCCGAAAAAACAATATCGCCATTATCGAATCCTTAAATCGGCTACCCCGACAAACCTTGATTCTGCAACAACCTGCCGCCCCCGATACCTTAGCCGGCTGGATGGCACTGGCCGATTTACTTAAACAACGCACAACCGACCCTGAGTTGTTTCAACTTCGACTCGCCCAATGGCAAGCGCAATTCCCGAATCACCCGGCGAACGGCGATTTTCTGGATCAGCTGTTGCAACATGCACCCAGTCAATTCAATACTCAGCCCACAACAATCGCTGTATTTCTGCCACAATCGGGGCGTTTTTCCAAAGCCGCCGCGATCATAAAGTCCGGCATTCAAGCAGCCCACAGAGTCGACTCAAACTCAGCGTCCACGAATATTGTTTTTTATGACAGCAATGCTGATAACCCCGTCACGCTTTATCATCGCGCGATTAACGCCGGTGCCGAACTGATTATCGGCCCATTACAAAAAGCAACGATTACAGTATTATCTGCAATCGATAAGCTGCCTGTTCCCGTCCTGGCGCTCAACCAGGCAGATCATATCTTTAAGGAAAACCTTGTCCAGTTTGGCTTGAGCCCTCGTGATGACAGCCGGGAGATTGTGACTTTGGCCTGGCTGGACGGTCATCGCAAAGCCCTGTTTTTACTCCCCGACACCCATAAGGGCCACAGACTGATGGATTACCTGGGCGAATTCTGGCAACAACAAGGCGGCCGTATTCTTGAAAGCCGTTTTTATTCCCCGGCCAGCTTTGATTTTTCAGCCGCCATCAAAACCCTGATGAACCTGGATGAAAGCGAACGACGTTACCAGCGCCTGGTCCGCAGCCTCAATCGCAGCATTCAATTTGAGCCCCGCGCGCGCACCGATGCTGACAATATTTTTCTCATGGCGACGCCGGATACGGCACGTTCGCTGAATCCTCAGCTTAAATTTTACGGCGCGCGTCATGTGCCTGTTTACGCCACCTCTGATATCTATAGCGGCATACCGATGCCACGTCAGGACAATGACCTGAATGGCATCCGCTTTTGTGATATTCCCTGGTTTTTTCCTGATATTTATGCTGCCGAGCCTTCTTTTGATAGTCTGTTTGCCGAGCTGCAAAATACCCCTTACGCCTATCGCCGCTTACTGGCGTTAGGCATTGATGCCTACAATATGATTCCATTCTTGAATGAAATGCGTGACCGTGAATATGCGGGTGCCAGCGGCCGCCTCTTGCTCACACAGGACAATCACATTATCCGCCATCTGGTTTGTGCTGATTTTGCAAATGGTATCCCGACTAATCCACAGTATCTAACAGATATCGAAGCCGACGATTTCTATGACGACTAAACGCCAAACGCAACAACAAAAAACAGGTGCAGACGCGGAACAAAAAGCACTTGAGTTTTTACGCCGACACAAACTTAAACTGATCACGCGCAACTATCGCTGCCGCAGTGGTGAACTGGATCTGATCATGCAGCATAATGACACCCTGGTGGTCGTCGAAGTTCGCTATCGCCATTCCGATCGCTTTGGCAGCGCGCTGGAAAGTATTACGCCACACAAGCAATCCCGTATAATAGCAGCAACCCAGCATTATGTGCTGCAACACAACATTAACCCGATTATCCGTTTTGATGTTATCGCTATCAACGGCAATAACCACATAGACTGGATACAAAACGCTTTTCAATCCTGCTTATGAGCTTTAAGGAACGCATCACCGAGAACTTTTCACAAGCCATACAACTGCAACAGGAATGTATGGTCGATTTGCCCGAATTGATTGAGTTCGCCTCACAATTGATGGTGGCGGCGCTGGTCAATGACAAAAAAATCATCAGCTGCGGCAATGGCGGCTCATCCGGCAATGCACTGCACTTTTCCGCCCTGATGCTGAACCGGTTTCAACGCGAGCGCCCGTCTTTGCCCGCCATCACACTGAATGCCGATGCATTGACCTTGACCTCTATCGCCAATGATTATCATTTTGACGATGTTTTTGCCAAACAGCTCAGGGCGTTAGGACAGGAAGGTGATGTTTTATTGTGTTATACCACCAGCGGGAATTCGGCAAATATTTTGAAAACCGTTACCGTCGCGCAGGAAAAAAATATCCCGGTTATCGCGCTGACAGGACAAAGCGGTGGCTCCCTGGCTAATATTTTGAACGAAACTGATCTTGAAATTCGTGTGCCGGCAACACTCGTACCCCGCATTCAGGAAACACACTTACTGATCACACACTGCTTATGTGACCTGGTCGACCATCAGCTCTTTGGTGGCTAATGCAGCACCCTTTGAACTCGGCACTCTATTCATGCAAAGGCATTTTCGAAAACTCATTTAAATGGCTGCCATTATCCAAAGTATTATTATGTATATCAATAAGTTAATACAACACAAAAAGGGCGTAGCACTCATGAAAAAGCTCCTCGTTTTACTGCCGTTACTGTTTGGCTCGAACGCCTGCACAACTGTCGCAACGGGCGCAGCCGAAGCATCTGGCCTGTCCTTGTTACACGACAGGCGAACCAGTGAAGCCTTGATGCGGGATGAAAAAATAGAAATCGATGCTGGCATCGAACTGAATGCCGATGATGATATTCGGGACAAAACCCATATCAATGTCACCGCCTATAACGGTATTGTTTTGGTGACAGGTGAAGCACCGACAGCGGCTTTACGCGACAAAATTATCGACATAATCAGAACCATTCCCGGCGTCAAAATAGTCCACAACGAAATCGCTCTGGCCGAGCCAAGTCCGTTAAGCAGTCGCGCTCATGACACCCTGCTGACGACTAAGGTTAAATCAGCCATCAGTGAAATCCGCACGATTCCAGGCTTTGACGCCACCCGCATCAAAGTGGTTACCGAAAACGGCGTCGTCTATCTGATGGGACTGGTGCACCGTAACGAAGGCTATGTTGCCGGAGAAATGGCGCGACGTGTCAATGGCGTCAAACAAGTGGTCAAAATTTTTGAATATATTGATGAAAGCATTCCAGATAAAAATACCATCTGACATGCACACCTTCCTTTCCGAACAACCGGCAATCCCACAAAGCCCGGTTTTAACCCATTATCATAACGCATGGAACTGATTCACATTGCAGCCGGCGCCCTGGTCGGGCTTATCATCGGTCTAACCGGCGTCGGTGGCGGCTCGCTGATGACGCCAATCCTGGTACTCGGATTTGGTATTACGCCTGCCATAGCCGTCGGAACCGATTTAATGTATGCCGCCATCACCAAAAGCAGCGGTGTCTTCTTTCACCACAAAAACCAAACCGTCGACTGGAAAGTTGTTTTACTGCTCGGCAGCGGCAGCGTTCCTTGCACTCTGCTGACCATTTGTCTGCTCGAACAGCTCAAACAGCAGCACATCAATTACGATCATCTGATTATCGGCACGCTCGGCGTCATGCTGGTACTGACCGCAGTGATCATTGCCTTAAAAAACCGCCTGCTCAATTTTATCCATAACAAGCACAATGACAATGCCGTCATTCGCATGATTCGCGATTATCGCCCGCATATCACCGTATTGTCCGGTTGTTTGCTGGGCATCGTCGTCACCTTGTCGTCGGTCGGTGCTGGCGCTATCGGCTCGGCTATTTTATTTATTCTCTACCCCTACAAACGCCCCATTAACATTGTCGGCACCGACCTGGCACACGCAGTCCCGTTGACGGCCATTGCCGGATTTGGCCATCTCCATTTCGGAACGATTGATTTCAGCCTGCTAACGGGTCTGTTATTAGGCGGTTTGCCGGCCATTTATCTCGGCAGCATAATCGGCAAAAAATTACCAGACACCATTTTACGGCCGGTTATCATCTTTATTCTTTTAGCTATGGGGATCAAGCTGCTGTTATCGCAATTCGATATCGGTCATCTTATGGATACTGCCTTGGCCCAAATAGCCCCGTCCCTACCCGCACAATCGTCGCCCCCTCAGCAATAGCCGCTTCCAAATCAGCAGACATCCCCATTGAAAAGGTATCCAGCGAAGTACCGGATAAAGCATTAACCGCCTGATACAGTTTGGCAAATGGCTGCCGTTGTTTTTGAAAATCCTGCTCCGGCTCCGGGATAGCCATCACACCGCGCAATCGAAGACGCGGCAGCGAGCTGACAGCCTCAATCAACTCCGGCAAATCTTCCAGCCTGATGCCGGATTTGCTCGCCTCGCCACTGATATTGACTTGTAAGCAGACATTCAACGGTGGCAAGGTATCGGGTCGCTGATCACTGAGCCGGCGTGCAATCTTCAGCCGGTCGACACTATGCACCCAACTGAAATGCCTGGCAATCACTTTGGTTTTATTCGACTGAATCGGGCCAATAAAATGCCAGCTGATATCAAAAGCAGCCAACGCCGACTGCTTTAATACCGATTCCTGTACATAACTCTCGGCAAAATGCCGTTGGCCCAGGCGATACAAAGCCGCAATATCAGTTACCGGCTTGGTTTTACTGACGGCCAACAACAAAACATCTCCTTCACCTCGCCCGGCTGTCTGCTCGGCTTCTCGAATACGTTGCTTAACCTGTCGCCATTTATTTGCTATCGTTTCCATCCCACTATTAAACAACAGCCCTTCCAAAATTCAAAGACCTGAACTATGGTTAAGGCTATCAATCCTATTTTAATTTTTTACAGGATAGCAAAATGGATATTTCGGAATTATTGACCTTCTCCGTAAAAAGCAATGCGTCAGACTTACATTTATCCGCCGGTTTACCTCCGATGATTCGGGTTGACGGCGATATTCGCCGTATCAATATTCCAGCCTTAGATCATAAAGAGGTCCATGCCTTGATTTATGACATCATGAATGACAAACAGCGACGTGATTATGAGGAGTTTCTGGAAACCGACTTCTCCTTCGCATTGCCCGGCGTTGCCCGCTTCAGGGTCAATGCCTTCAATCAGGAGCGTGGTGCTGGCGCGGTATTTAGAACTATCCCCTCTGAAATACTTTCATTAGAACAACTCAAAGCACCCCGTTTTTTTGAAGAAGTATGTAAAAAACCCCGCGGCTTGATTCTGGTCACAGGGCCGACAGGCTCGGGTAAATCGACCACGCTGGCCGCCATGATCAACCATATCAACAACACCGAATATGCGCATATTTTAACCGTTGAAGACCCGATCGAATTCGTTCACGAAAGTAAAAAGTGTTTGATTAACCAACGCGAAGTCCACCGCGACACACTGGGCTTTAACGAAGCTCTGCGCTCTGCCTTGCGGGAAGACCCCGACATCATCCTGGTTGGTGAAATGCGGGATTTGGAAACCATTCGTCTGGCACTGACAGCGGCCGAAACCGGGCACCTGGTGTTCGGCACCTTGCATACGACATCGGCAGCGAAAACCATCGATCGGATTATCGACGTTTTCCCAGCTGCAGAAAAAGACATGATTCGTTCCATGTTATCTGAATCGCTGCAAGCGGTCATCTCACAAACCCTGCTTAAAAAAATCGGCGGCGGCCGGATTGCGGCACATGAAATCATGGTTGGCACCCCCGCGATTCGTAACTTGATTCGTGAAGCTAAAGTGGCGCAGATGTATTCTGCCATTCAGACCGGTCGCAAGGAAGGCATGCAAACCCTGGATCAAAACCTGAAAGAATTAGTCGACCAAGGTCTGATTACCGCGAAAACAGCAATGGCCAAAGCGGTCAATAAAAGCCAGTTCCGTTAACCCTAACTCTACTTAAATACAGTAACACAGTCGAAAAAGGGCGCGAATTTACGTGTTGAAAAACGGCGCTGCACCAGGAGAAAACAATGGATTTTAATGCTCTGTTAAAAATCGTGGTAGAAAAAAAAGCCTCCGACCTGTTCATCACTGCCGGCAGGCCACCTTCGATAAAAGTCGATGGCCGCATCATGGATTTATCCAAGACGTCTTTGACCGCTGAACAGACACACAAAATTGTTCTGGGCGTGATGAACCAGCAACAACGTGATGAGTTCGAACACACGAAAGAGTGTCAATTTGCCATCAGCCACACTGGATTAGGCCGCTTCCGGGTCAGCGCGTTTACCCAACGCGATGCGGCAGGAATGGTATTAAGACGTATCGAAACCCATATTCCAAGTCCAGAAGAATTACATATTCCGGCCATTTTAAAAGAGCTGATCATGACAAAAAGAGGCTTGGTTATTTTTGTCGGTGCCACCGGTACCGGTAAATCAACGTCCCTCGCCGCCTTGATTGACCATCGCAATGAACACAGCAGCGGTCACATTATCACCATTGAAGACCCGATTGAATTTTTACATCCACATAAAGGCTGTATCATTACCCAACGCGAAGTCGGTATCGATACCGAATCGTATGAAGTTGCCTTAAAAAACACCTTGCGCCAGGCACCCGACGTCATTTTAATCGGTGAGGTCAGAACCCGGGAAACCATGCAGCATGCCATCACCTTCGCCGAAACCGGTCACCTGTGCCTTTGCACCTTGCACGCCAATAACGCCAACCAGGCACTGGACAGGATTCTGCATTTTTTCCCGGATGAAATGCATCGCCAGTTATTTATGGATTTATCCTTGAATTTACGTGGCATTGTGGCGCAGCAACTGATCCGCCGTGCCGACGACAAGGGGCGTTATCCTGCTGTCGAAATCTTGCTGAATACGCCGTTAGCCTCCGATTTTATTCGTAAAGGTGAAATTCATAAATTAAAAGAACTGATGAAACAATCGCGTGAACAAGGCATGCAAACCTTTGACCAAGCGCTCTATGATCTCTACACCAGCGGCAAAATAAGCTATGAAGATGCCTTGAACTCAGCCGATTCCAGAAATGAAGTACGCCTGATGATCAAGCTCGGTGCTGAAAACGCTGGCACACTAGATACCGGCATCACGCTGGAAGAAACCGAGGAAGAACGCAATGGCGGGCTTTATTAAAAGCCAAGCTTTATCGAAATGCGCCACAATGTGCGCTTTCAAAATGCCCGTTGAAGAACCGTATACTCAGTCCGCAGCGGCCTAATAAAACCGAAAATATTGATAAAACCCGACTAACAAGCGGACAATTAACCATGAACAACACGGTAAATGACTTACTCGAAGAAATAAAAGTCCTGGAAAAAAAACTTGTCGACGAAATTCAAAAGAAACAACAGGACGCCAACTATCAGATTAACGCCGAAGAAATCACTTTTAAACCGGCAACTCAGCAACGCCATAAAAAACAACTGCAATCCCTTTTTGATTATTTTGCCCATGCTTCTATTGGCAATATTCTCAGTGCGCCTGTCATTTGGGCCGTTCTATTCCCTACCATTATGCTTGATATCAGTGTCAGCCTTTATCAGGCTATCTGCTTCCCAATTTACAAAATCCCGAAAGTAAAACGCAACGATTATATTGTCTTTGACCGGCATTATTTAAGCTATCTCAATATCATCGAAAAACTCAACTGCGCCTATTGCAGCTACTTCAATGGCCTGATCGCCTATGTCCAGGAAATCGCTGCACGCACCGAACAATATTGGTGCCCAATAAAACACGCCCGCCGCATCAGTACCTTACACAGCCGTTATCAACATTTCCTCGATTATGGCGACGCTGAGGCTTACCGAAAATTCAAAGAACAGACACGCCGGCAATTCGATGATATATAAAACATCACTATTGCAGAGTACCCGCTCGCGAATAGATCATGAGAATTACGATGATATTGATCAAGCTGGATTTTCATGCGCTATTGCCGCGAACACTCTATAATATCCCGCATCGTGCCCAATGTGGCGCCTCTTTTAACCTGAATCCAACCACTGAAAATTTGAGGAAAATCTATGGCAATAAAACGAATGGCCGATCTTGATCTCTCCGGCAAACGTGTTCTTATTCGGCAAGACCTGAATGTTCCGATTAAAGATGGCAAAGTCGCCAGCGACCTGAGAATCAAAGCCAGTATCCCAACCATCAAACTGGCACTGGAAAAAGGCGCAGCCGTCATGGTAATGTCGCATTTAGGCCGACCGACTGAGGGTGAGTTTTCCGAAGAATTCAGTTTGGCACCTGTCGCCGACAGAATGTCTGAATTGCTGGAAAAACCTGTTCGCTTGGAACGGGACTGGCTGGATGGCGTTGAGGTTGCGCCCGGTGAAGTCGTGCTATGTGAAAATGTCCGTTTTAACAAGGGCGAAAAGAAAAACGATCCTGAACTTGGCAAAAAAATGGCAGCCTTGTGCGATATCTTCGTCATGGATGCATTCGGCACTGCGCACAGAGCACAAGCCTCCACACACAGCGTTGCACAATTTGCCCCGGTCGCCTGTGCAGGCCCCTTGCTCAGCGCAGAACTCGATGCCTTGGGAAAAGCGCTGGAACATCCAACCAAACCATTGATTGCTATCGTTGGCGGTTCTAAAGTATCCACAAAACTCACCGTACTTGAAAGCCTGTCACAAAAAGTCGACCAGCTCATCGTCGGTGGCGGTATCGCTAATACCTTCATTGTGGCTGCGGGCTACCCGGTTGGTAAATCACTCTATGAAGAAGATCTGGTCGATGAGGCTAAACGCTTGATGGCACAGGCAAAAGCCAATGGTTCAGATATCCCTGTTCCGGTTGATGTAGTCTGCGCCAAAGAGTTTTCTGAAACGGCTGAAGCAACCATCAAAAACGTCGCCGATGTCGCCGAAGACGATATGATTCTGGATATTGGCCCTGAAACCGCCAAACAATATGCCGACATCATTCATAAAGCGGGAACGATAGTCTGGAACGGCCCCGTCGGTGTATTTGAAATCGACCAGTTTGGCGAAGGCACCAAAGCTGTTGCGATGGCTATCGCCGAAAGTCCGGCCTTTTCAATTGCCGGCGGCGGCGATACATTAGCGGCTATCGATAAATATGGCATCAATGATCGTATTTCCTACACATCGACCGGTGGCGGCGCTTTTCTAGAGTTTTTGGAAGGTAAAAAATTACCTGCCGTTGAAATCCTCGAACAACGCGCCTGATTTCAAACTTATTCCGCCAGCATTGCCTGGCGGAATAATCACCTATATAATGAAAGGTTCCTTCGTAAACTCGAATATGTTATCACCCGGGTTTGAAATCACTATTGGATTGTAAAAAATGGCTAGAATTACTGTTGAAGATTGTTTGGAAACCATTGAAAATCGTTTCAAGCTGGTGTTATTAGCAAGCAAGCGCGCCAGACAACTGGAAAAAGGCGCAGACCCTCTTGTTGATCCAGAAAAAGACAAAAACACCGTACTGGCATTACGTGAAATTGCTGCCGGCGAGGTGACTGAAGACAACATTGATCTCCTTCATAATGTGGGCGACGTCCCGGATAATCGAGTTGAAACACCTTAATGCCCGACACCGATTTAACGCTTACCTCCTCTGATCCACAAACGCTTGAAGATAAACTGTTCGGGCGTCTATGTCAGATTCTGGATCAATATCTGGAGCCTGATCAAATCAACGATATTGTGCGCGCCTATCATGTCGGTGCGAAGGCGCATAAACACCAGGTTCGAAAAAGTGGCGAAGCCTATATTTGCCACCCGATCTCGGTCGCCATCACACTGGCCGAAATGCGCATGGATGCACGTGGCATCATGGCGGCCATTCTGCACGATGTTATCGAAGACACCGACATCACTTACCAGCAATTGGCCGACATGTTCAGCACGGAAGTCGCCGATTTAGTCGAGGGCGTCACCAAACTGACCAAACTCGACAATAAATCCCGGGCCGAAAAACAAGCGGAAAATGTGCGTAAAATGTTTTTAGCCATGGCTAAAGACTTCCGTGTCATTATGGTTAAACTGGCCGATCGCTTGCACAACATGCAAACCCTTGGCGCCATGCCGGCCGACAAAAAACGCCGCATCGCCAAAGAAACGCTGGAAATTTACGCCCCTATCGCCAACCGGTTGGGTATGAATAAAATACGCCATCAACTGGAACACCTTGGCTTCAAGGCGCTTTATCCCTGTCGTTATAAAGTTTTGCAACATGCCGTAAAAAAAATCCGTGGTCATCGCAAAGAAATTATCGACACCATTCAAAGTGCAATCGCTCAGCGTCTGCAACAAAGCGACATAACAGCATCCGTAGAAGGCCGGGAAAAAAATATCGCCAGCATCTATCAAAAAATGGTGCAGAAAAAAATTCCTTTTTCCGATGTTTTTGATGTCTATGCTTTCCGTATCCACTGCGACAGCGTTGAAGACTGCTATCTGACGCTGGGCTGCGTACATAATTTGTTCAAACCGATACCCGGCCGCTTCAAGGATTATATTGCACTGCCCAAAGCCAATGGTTACCAATCACTGCATACCGTTTTAATCGGCCCTTATGGCGTACCGATTGAAATCCAGATTCGAACGCATGAAATGCACCGCATGTCAGAATCTGGCATTGCTGCACATTGGCTATATAAATCGGACAACCATGAAAGCGCTCAGGCCAGAGCCAACGAATGGCTGCGGGATTTACTGGAAATTCAAAAAAGCGCCGGAGATTCGCTGGAATTTATCGAAAATCTGAAAATAGACCTGTTTCCACAAGAAGTCTTTGTGTTTACCCCGGAAGGTGACATTATCAAGTTACCGCGCGGCGCCACCATCATTGACTTTGCCTATGCCGTACATACCGATATTGGCAACACCTGCGTATCCGCACGCATCGATAAAAAGCTGGTGCCGTTACAAACACAATTGGAAAACGGCATGACAGTCCAGGTCATCACCGCCGCCTGGGCCAGACCCAACCCACTATGGCTGAACCATGTCGTCACCGCCAAGGCTCGTAGCGGCATACGTAACTATTTGAAAAACTTCAAACAACAAGAAGCCATCGATCTCGGGCGGCGGCTGCTGGACAAAGAATTACAGGCCATTACCAATCAATCACTGGATGACATCGACAAAGACAAAATACAACAGCTTCTTCAAACCTTGAAGCTGGATTCACTGGACGCACTCCTGGAAGATATTGGTCTGGGCAACAAAATGCCGTTATTGATTGCCAAACGTCTTAATCAGTCTGATATTTCTGCCGCCGTCAAACTCGATACCACAGAACAGCAAACCAGTGCCTCGCCCTTAATCATCAAGGGCACAGAAGATATGGTCGTTACCCTGGCAAAGTGCTGCCATCCTATTCCCGGCGACCCGATCATTGGATTTTTCAACCCGGGCAAAGGCATTGTGGTACATCATTCAGATTGCCGCAACAGCCATGATGTCCGAAAAAAACAGACGAATTGGCTGGATGTGGAATGGTGTAAAGAAACACAAGGTGAATTTCCGGTTGAAATCCGCCTTGAACTATTAAATCAACGCGGCACGCTGGCAACAATTGCAGCCACTATTTCCGGCATGGATTCAAATATTGAAAATGTCACCGTTGTCGGGCAAGATGAACGTGTTTCGGTTGATCTTATCACCCTGACGGTAAAAAACCGGGTGCATCTAGCTAACATCATCAGAAAACTAAAAAAATTGAATATTGTTTTAAAACTTACTCGAATCAAAGCCTAAATCATGAGCAAACACCCTATTTTTACTGATAAAGCCCCTCAAGCCATTGGCACCTATTCTCAAGCGATTAAAGTCGATACAACTGTCTATTTATCCGGCCAGATTCCATTGGATCCTGAAACAATGGAAATTATCGATGGTGACATTCGCGACCATATCCGACGCGTTCTGGAAAACCTGAGCGCAGTCTGCGAAGCGGGCGGCGGCAGTTTGAACGACATCGTCAAACTGAATGTCTATCTGACCGACCTGGCTAATTTCCCCATCGTCAACGAAATCATGGGGGAATATTTTGACCAGCCCTATCCTGCACGCGCTGCAGTCGGCGTTGCCGCATTACCAAAAGGCGTTGGCGTGGAAATGGATGCTATCATGGAAATCAACGAGCCTTACAGCATTTAAAACTAACGCCAGAAGACAATCCATGGACAACTCCCGGCAGCCGGTTTCAATACTCAAAGGTATTGGCCCACAATCGGTTGCCAGGCTAAAAAAACTGGGCATTCATTGCCTGCAAGATTTACTGCTTCACCTCCCGTATCGCTACCTGGATAAAACCCGTTGTCATGATATTGCCCATCTTAGCGCTGGCGAGTCGGTCTTGATCAGCGGTATTATCGAATCGGCGACAGTGTTAGCGCATGGCAAACGCAACCTGATCGTGCTGCTGCGCGATGACAGTGGCAGCATTCCGTTACGTTTTTTTCATTACACAGCCGGCCAGCTCAAACAACTTAAACCTGGCGTACGCCTGCGTTGTTTTGGCGAAATTCGCCATGGCTATCAGAGCCTGGAAATGTCGCACCCTGAATACACAATTGTCGATTCGCAACATACGATAACCGAACAGCACTTAACGCCTGTTTACCCAACTACCGAGGGGTTACACCAGGCCACACTGCGTAAAGCCATCGACCAGGCGTTGACATTACTCGGCGGCCAACTTGATGACCATTTACCCGGCCATCTATGTCAGCACTATAATTTCCCACCGCTTTTACAAGCCTTGGAAATTCTGCATCATCCATTACCGCATCAACATACAGATTCGGACGCTCATCGCGCCGCAATCGCCCGCCTGGCCTTTGAAGAGTTATTGGCACATCATTTGAAAATGCTGCAAGGCAAACAGCACAGTAAACAATGGCAAGCCCCAGCCTTTGAACATGATGATGCACTTAAACACCGCTTTCTCGGCCAGCTTCCGTTTCAGCTCACCTCGGCACAGCAGCGCGTCATCGCCGAAATTGAACACGATTGCCGCCAACACAAACCGATGCTCCGACTGGTACAAGGTGATGTCGGCTCGGGCAAAACCGTCGTCGCCGCAATCGCCGCCTTAATGGCCTATGCCTCAGGTTATCAAGTCGCACTGATGGCACCGACCGAACTTTTGGCCGAACAGCATCTGAACAATTTTCGGCAATGGGTCTTGCCATTAGGCATTGAACCCTTTTTTCTCAGTGGCCAGCTCAAAGGCAAACAGCGTGCACAGACCCTGAGTGCAATTAACAGCGGCGAAGCCCGGCTCATCATCGGTACGCACGCCCTGTTTCAAGAACAGGTCGATTTTAACCGCCTGGGACTGATTATCATTGATGAGCAACACCGCTTTGGCGTCCATCAACGCCTGGCACTGCGCGAAAAAGCCACGCCAACCGGTATGAAGCCGCATCAGTTGGTGATGACCGCCACCCCGATTCCCCGCACACTGGCCATGTTACAGTATTCCGATCTCGATATTTCCATCATCGATGAACTGCCGCCCGGCCGAAAACCTGTCATGACGTGTGTGATTCCAGCCAGCCGAAGAGATGAAGTCATCGACAGAATTCGGCAGTGGGCAGGGAATCGACACCAAAGCTACTGGGTTTGCACCCTGATTGAAGAATCGGAAAGCTTACAATGTGAAGCGGCTGAAAAAACGGCCGACTATCTGGCTGAAGCCTTGCCAAATCTGCGTATAGCGCTGGTACATGGACGCATGAAAGCGGCTGAAAAAGAACGCATCATGCAAGATTTCAAGGCACACCAGTATGATTTGCTGGTCGCAACCACAGTCATTGAAGTGGGTGTGGACGTACCCAACGCCAGCCTGATGATTATCGAAAATGCCGAACGCTTAGGCCTGTCGCAACTCCACCAGTTACGCGGCAGGGTCGGCCGTGGCCAACAAGACAGCTATTGTTTGCTGCTCTATCAGCCTCCTTTATCCGAAACCGGCAAACAGCGTCTGGCAATTTTACGCGAAAGCCAGGATGGCTTTGTCATTGCCGAGAAAGACCTGGCTTTGCGCGGCCCGGGCGAAGTCATGGGTACACGACAAACCGGCCAGATCAATTTTAAAATAGTCGAGTTGAGCCGCGATCAACATCTTTTGGATAAGGTTCAAGATGCCGCGCAATACATCCTCTCACAACATCCAGAATCCATTCCTGACATTATCGACCGGTGGCTCAGCCATCATAACCCTTACGCCGAGGTGTAACGACAACGTGCCGAGCAATAACAGTTTTCTATTCTTGAAAGAGCCCACCTGGAAAAATAACCGCCCCGATCTGCGCCATCCAATTCCTGCAGCCGCCAAGTCATGGATTTATGAAACCGGTTCATTGACCCAGCGTCTGCGTGACAGCTACCCCGGCCAAATCCAGGTCAAAATCCTGTTCCATCAATGGAAACCGGCCTATCCTGGTGAATGTGCACTGCTAAAACTCGATCACCACCGCTATCAGCTGATTCGGGAAGTCCTGCTGCATGCCGGCGATACACCTTTGATTCTGGCCCGAACGATTTTACCGGAAAAAACCATTAAAATTGCCAAGCGCAATTTATCGCACCTGGGCACCCGGCCCTTAGGCGAAGTCATCTTTGCCTATCCCAATCTTGAGCGCCGGCAACTGCAAATCAGCCATATTGCAAAAAAATACTGGTCGCCCCGCTTGAGTGAACAAACAGAATTACCCGATAATATCTGGGGCAGACGCACTGTCTATGTGATTCAAAACCAGCCTCTGCTGGTCAGTGAATTTTTCCTGCCTGCCGCATTATCTATCGTTAACGATTGAAAACGATAACGGTGGTAATTAAAAAAGTACCCAAAGGGTACTGTACTCGTAATGGAGA
>CAYUAE010000004.1:32393-33725 GCA_964442675.1 uncultured Methylomarinum sp. | reverse complement strand
ACAGCTGATTTCTTAATGTGTCGAGAACATTAAATGAAAAACAACATCACGCCCACAAATAAAGAACGTGTTATGCGGGAACAGGACTTCATTGTTTCCAAAACCGACCCGTCCGGCCGGCTGACCTATTGCAACCAGATTTTTATTGAGTTTTCAGGCTATAGCGAAGCTGAATTGCTGGGGCATCAACATAATATTGTACGTCACCCCGATATGCCCCGCTCGGTTTTTGCATTACTTTGGGAAACGATTAAATCCGGTCACGAGTTTTTTGGTTACGTCAAAAACATGCACAAGGATGGCTCCTATTATTGGGTGTTTGCCACGGTAACCCCCAGTTATGGTGAACAAAATAACATCATTGGCTATTTTTCTGTACGGCGTAAGCCTGATCGTCAAAAGCTGCAAATCATCGACGCGCTCTATCGCGATATGTTGATGGCGGAAAAACAGGCGGGAAGCCGTAATGCCATTGCCGCAGGCCGACAAGTTCTTGACAATGTGATTCAACCGACAGGAAAAGACTACCGTGAATACATTCTTTCTCTTTAATGGAAAAAATACCACCCTATTGCTCACTGGCAGCATTATTGTTTTATCAGCCTGGAGTTTTTATCAGCATGGCTTTGAGTTTGTCCCCTTGATTGGCCTGCTGTTTGCTCTGTTCGCACAGTTTATGTTTTTCAGGCAATTAAAGAATGAAGCAGATTTGGTAGAGTCACTCTCTAAAATGTGTAGCGAAATTGTACATGGCCGACTGGAATACCGGGTTACAAACATACCGGAGGATGCTGAATTAAAAGACCTGGCCTGGAATCTGAACGAAGCACTGGATCAAATAGAAACCTATATGCGCGAGGCAAACAATTGTTTTGAGGCGGCACGCAACAAACAATTTTATCGTCATACTCAGTCACAAGGCTTGAATGGCTTGTTTGCCAGTGGCTTAAAAAACATTGATATTTCTCTGGAAGAAATGGAAAAAAATTACCGTCGTACGATGCGCGATGAGCTGTTTTCTGAATTAGGTCAGATGAAAACAGAAAATTTACTGTCCAGTCTGGATCGCACGGAACATGACTTGAAAACCATTACCGATCAGATGCAACAAGTTGAAACCATTTCCAGCCAGGCCTCCAGCATTGCGGCCGATAGTAAAGCCTCTTTAGGTTCGGTGATCGATAAATTAACCAGCATCATCGGGAAAATTGATACCATGAAAGATTCTTCGCTGGAATTAAGCCAAAGCAGTAAAGCGATTACCGATGTCACCTCGTTAATCGCCAAAATAGCCGACCAGACCAATCTATTGGCGCTCAATGCAGCGATTGA
>CAYUAE010000004.1:0-32293 GCA_964442675.1 uncultured Methylomarinum sp. | reverse complement strand
AAACCAATACCCTGTTGGAACGCCTGGTCGAAGAAAATACAATGGAGAATGCGGCTTAAAACACCGTCATATCAAAACTTTTTAAGTGACTACTTTTGTTAAAATTGAAGTTGTGATTATTAAGGAGCCTGGAGCCCATGAGCTGTAAACTTCAAATGCACTACCCCCTCGGATGGCCTGCCGCATTATGGCTACATAATATTTTTGGTCTGCCGTTACAATTAAGAGTGAAAGTCATTTATGATGATGAGGTCGGCGTTTATATTGGAACAAGCCCTGATATTTCCGGTTTGGTGATAGAAGCCGAAACCCTGGAAGGTTTAACTCAAGAGATTGCTCTGGTTTTACCTGAATTGATTCATGTCAAAATCCAAAATAGTATTGGACTTGATCTGCAAATGCCTGATTTAAAAATCAGCTAAACTTGAATGGAAGGTTTTGAAAAGCAGATCAAAAAGATCCTTAAAGAACACGGCTGGTATATGCTCCGGCCCGGTAAGGGTTCACATGAGATTTGGACAAATGGACAATTAACTGTAACGGTGAACCATGTTTGCAAATCAAAACATACCGCTAATGCCATTATGAAACAAGCCAAAATACACCACAAATTTTAAATTCGACAGTCTCTTGGGGACGTTATAAATAATCATGACCGAACTCTTCTCAGAATCATTCAATCAAAAAATTCTGGAGCAATTACTGGACTCTATTCAATCGGTCAATCCTGTTCAGGCCGGTGATCAGCTGTATAAAACATTGAAACAAGCAGGCGATTACCAAGGCCATGAGCGTGATCGCTTAGTGTTATTGCAGCAGCTGACGCCGCTGATTTTACGGATTATTGATGAGATTATCGAAATTTCCAAATCACAAAGCGGAGCAAAAAAGCGAAAAACCCAGCGTTTATGCTTACAATTGTGTCGGCATCTTTGCCTAGGGTTTTATCGTCTTCATAATCAAGAGGCGTTAACTGCGGATGAACAAAGACTCGCAATTTTTTTCGCCCTGCAAATGGCGGGGCAAGATATGTTTCTTCGACATCGCCTTCATTCACCCTTATCGGATACATTAGGGACGATCAGCGCTGAACTTTATAAATACGCGCTTGGCCAGCACTATTTAACGGATTCTGTCAGCACCAAAATCCCCGTTTTCCTCCCCCAAAAAACAATTGATGCGGTGGTTAAACGCAATATTTTGTTTGCGCTTTGTACTGTTCAAAACCATAGCGAAGAAGAATGTCGGGTTGTTTTTAATTTCGCCAATCAGTTTGGTGATTTAATTGCGCTGCCATCGTATCCCTCCTCGGCAATCAATTTTTATTGGGATATCCTGGAGGGGGTTCCGGCTCAAATCAAAAAACCGGACCAGACCTTTTCCTCTCAAGATATTTTTATTGATACTCAGGCGCTGAAAGAGATCCTCGAAAACAGCGTAATCAAACTCAATCTGGCGGATACAAAGCAAAAAAGTTTGTTTCGATATTTAACCGGTTATCAAAAACTGATTATTGATAACCGCCCTTCTGCCCCGATTATTTTTAATATGGTCGCAGGCTTTGAGCCTTGTTTTCAGTATTTGAAAAATCGCCAAAAAATACTCCGTATCCAACAACTCAGTCATGGCGCTGAACAGATAAGCCCTGCGGCTGTAGAAAATAACGTTTTGGACCTTGGGCTTGAGCCTTTGGATTTTGAGGAGGGTTTGATTGAGCAAACTGAAATAATCAGCACTAAAAATAGTCGAATAAACAGCAGCGAAAACAATCTGACAGCGGTTAAATTTCAGCCTACAACAGATCCAGACTTTTTCCTGATTGAGGCTAAACGTTTATCGCTTAATAATGGTGAACTTGTTATTTTGGCGAATAAACGAAACGCCATACGATTGGGAATAAGCCGACAACAAAAAACATTACCTCATCTTGGCATGCAGCGGGTTCTGGTTCAGATGATTCAATCAGAATTGAACAATTGCTACACATACCATAACCCGCAAAATGAACTCGATATCAATATTGTTCTACTCAATGAGCATACAGATGAACCTGAGATATTAATCCAAAATAGCAAAATGAAACCTGGAGATCAGATAAAAATTGCGGATAAAACGATTATGTTGCTTACCTTAATCGAATACACGGCTTATCTGATGCGTTATAAGATTTCCATCCTTGAGAGTGGAAATTTTTAAAGCTATTGTTTTTTTACCCAGACAGAAGGCAGGTTCAGCGTTTTTTTCACCTTATCGGCATAGGCTAAAGCCTCTGATTTGGTTTTAAAACCATCGACTTTCAAACGATACCAGGTCTCCCCATTATTGCGTATCTTGACGACTTGAACAGGCACACCTTGTTGACTGAATTCTTTCGCTTTACGCCGAGCATACCATTCTTGTCGATAAGCAATCAGGCTGACTTCCCAATTTTGAATCTTTTTGACTCGTTTACGGCTTTTTTGAGCCAAACGTTTTTTACTGCTTTGTAATCTATCCAGCCGCTGCTGTAAATCTTCAACCAATTCGCCCATTTGCAAATTTTGCGTTTGGATTTCAGTCAGTTGTGATTTCAGCTTTTCAAATTCTTTGGCATCCGCTTGTTTTTTCAGTGTTTCTTTAATCTCACTCAACTGCGATTTCAGATAAGCGATATCCGAGCCGGTTTTATCCATGCGTTTAGTGACACTTTCCAGCTTTTTAGCCAAATTTTGCTGCATCAGAAAATCGACCTGCTCCTCAATTGAAACGACCGTTTCGGTTAATTCATCCACTTTTGAATTGGCCGACATCCCCATCATTCCTAAGCCACCACCGACCAATAGTGCCACGATGGCAACGCCTAATGCCGCATAAACCAAGGTCGGTTTCTTGCTTTCCAGCTTTGATATTTTTTGTTTAAGCGACTTTTGTGCGGACTCCAGCGTCTCAATCTGTTGTTTTAATTCAGCACTATCATCTTTTTGGCTGACTTCATCGAGTTGTTGACGAAGACTGTCTTGTGCATTCTGCAACAAAGCAAGTTGTGAGGTGAGCGCCGCAAGCGCAATATTTTGTTGCCCGCCAGCATCCCCACCCTGCTCTGCAGGCGTTTCAGAGACGGACTCATTGGCTGATGATTCTGCGGCAGGCGTATTATCAGTGTCTTCATCTGAATTATCATCGTCAGCGGTAATATCAAAATCGGCAATAATGTCTTCTTGATCATTGCTGCCCGGCTGTGTTTCAGGCGCTTCATCCTCAGGAACATCTGAATCATCAGAAAATTCATCATCGGCAAATTCATCGACAATATCGGTGTCTTTTAGCGGCGTATCGGCTGATTCTGTATCATCACCGTCAAATAACTTGTCGATTTCGGCAAATTCGTCATCAGCCGCGCTATCTGTATCCTCTAAAGCATTATCCATCAACAACTTATCAATGGCATCCTCATCATCAACCATAGCTTCCGTTTCATCGTTTAAAGAAGCACTGGCTTCATTCAGCATGTCATCAAATTCATCGCCAGTATTGCTTGTAGACTGATTATTGTTTTCAGATGATTCTGCCATAGTCGTTATTTTCTAAAATGTAAGGTAAATACGAGTCTATCAATTTTTGCTGTGTACTCTTAAAGTATAGATAAAATTTCACATTAAATTTAAAAATTACTTTTTTTTATTTTAAGTTATTCGCTAGAATAGAAAGAAAAAAATCATTTTATGCGCCTTGCCATTACTGCAGTCTGTCGAACCTCACAAAAATTTTTAACCGATCTGGTTTCAGCCGTTACCAATTGTGACTGCCGTATTATCGAATTTCGAACCTCGCAGCTTTCAACAACCCCGTTCTGTTATGTGTTAGCCGAAGGCGAATGGAACCATATTGCTAAACTGGAAAGCTTTCTGGCGCATTTTGATCACAATCCGGACATTACGCTTCATACTCATCGTCCTGCACAACTCGCGCCGGTTGAAGGCATTGCGTATGTGCTGGAAACATTATCGCTTTACCGGGACGATATCCTGCAAGATCTTTTCAAGTTTATTGAAAGTCATGATGTGCATGTTGAAGAAGCGACCTCATTCTGTCATATTTCCTCTTATACCAACAGCCAGATACTGATCATACGCATGATTGTCGTCATTCGACCCGAAACCCGGATTTTATCGTTACGGGAAGAATTATTGGAATTTTGCGACAATATCAATTTAGATGCTATTTTTGAACCCGTTAAACAACATTGAATAAAAATGACTGTAGAAATTGACCAGACTGTACCCGATTTTGAAGCCGAAGCGACCGGCGCAAAAACCATCAAACTTTCAGACTTTCGTGGCAAAAAGGTATTGCTGTATTTTTATCCGCGTGACAATACGCCCGGCTGTACGCAGGAAGGCAAAGACTTTCGCGATCATTTTGATGAGTTTGTTAAACACAATGTCGTCATATTCGGCGTTTCTCGCGATAGTGTCAAAGTCCACGAGGGGTTTAAAAGCAAACATGCCTTTCCGTTTGATCTGATAGCCGATAAAGATGAAAGTCTGTGCCAGTTATTCGATGTCATTAAAATGAAAAACATGTATGGCAAACAAGTGCGTGGCATCGAACGCAGTACGTTTTTGATCGACGAAGAGGGTAAATTACGCCAGGAATGGCGTAAGGTTAAAGTCAAAACGCATGTTCAGGATGTTCTGGACTACTTGAAGCAACTTGAGGCCGCCTCATAATCATGACTCAGCAAGCCGACCACCATTGCAAATTATTCGTGTTGGATACCAATGTCTTGATGCATGATCCAACCGCCCTGTTCCATTTTCAGGAACATCATATCTTTATTCCGATGGTGGTGCTGGAAGAGCTTGACCATGCCAAAAAAGGCTTGTCCGATGTTGCCCGTAATGTTCGTCAGGCCAGTCGTTTTTTGGATGAACTGGTTAAAGGCGCGGATCAGAGCACGATTGAAAATGGCTTACCTTTATCGCGTATTGAACACGCGCCGAATGGTAATGGTAAAACCAACGGCCGTCTGTTTCTGCAAACACGCCAGCTCAACTATCTGCTGCCAGACTCCATGCCGGGACAAATTGCCGATAATTCGATTCTCAGCGTGGTCATGGCGCTCAGCAAGGAACATCCTGAACAGAACGTTATTCTGGTTTCCAAAGATATCAATATGCGTATAAAAGCGGCTGCTTTAGGCTTATGCGCGGAAGATTACCATAGCGATCAGACACTCGATGATATTGATCTGCTTTATACCGGAACAACGCAACTGGAGAAGGAATTCTGGGATAAACATGGGAAAAACATGACCTCCTGGATTGAACAGGGGCGGACGTTTTATAAGGTGACAGGACCTTATGTTAAGGACTGGTACCCCAACATGTTCATTTACATTGAAAACGATAGTTTTGAAGCGATCGTTCGTCAATGTGATGGCGAAAATGCCACGCTGGAACTGGCAAAAGATTATTACAGCCGGCATAACAGCGTGTGGGGAATTACCGCAAAAAACCGGATGCAAAACTTCGCATTAAATGTATTGCTTGACCCCGAGATTGATTTTGTCACCTTGTTAGGGACGGCGGGAACGGGCAAGACTTTGTTGGCGTTAGCCGCCGGATTGTCTTTAACTTTGGAACATAAGCTTTATCAGGAAATTGTGATGACGCGGGAAACCGTGCCCGTCGGCCAGGACATCGGTTTTTTACCTGGAACAGAAGAAGAGAAAATGGCGCCCTGGATGGGCGCTTTGATGGATAATCTCGAATTATTAGGCAGCCGCAGCGGTGATGATGACTGGGAGAAAGATGCCTCACACAATGTCATGATGAACCGGGTCAAGATTCGCTCACTCAATTTTATGCGCGGGCGAACCTTTTTAAATCGCTATCTGATTATTGACGAAGCGCAGAACCTGACACCTAAGCAGATGAAAACCCTCATTACCCGAGCGGGCCCTGGCAGTAAAATTATCTGTATCGGCAATCTGGCGCAGATCGACACCCCCTATCTCACCGCGACAACATCGGGTTTGACCTATGTGGTCGATCGATTTAAAAACTGGGACCACAGCGCCCATATTACATTGCGTAAAGGTGAACGCTCACGCCTGGCCGATTATGCTTCCGAAATTCTGTAGCCAGGCCCAAGTCACATTTCGTTTGACAACTCGGGTTCTTCCAAGCGTGGCCAGGCATTGATAACGGCTTTGACCAAGGTGGCCAAAGGAATGGCGAAAAACACTCCCCAGAAGCCCCACAGTCCTCCAAAAAACAAGATTGCGACGATAATTGCAACGGGGTGTAAATTGACCGCTTCGGAAAATAATAACGGCACCAGAATAACGCCATCGATGGCCTGTATGATGCCGTAAACAATCACCACATACATAAAGGGGTCAGAACTGACACCCCATTGCACGGCGGCAACAATTAAAACCGGGAAGGTTACCAATGTGGCACCAACATATGGGATGATGACCGAAAGCCCCATAAAAACAGCTAATAACATGGCATAGTTCAGATGCAGACTTGAAAACGCCACATAACTGGCAAACCAGAGAATAAACACCTCCAGAAATTTTCCGCGTACATAATTGCCGATTTGAACATCGACTTCGCGCCACACTTTAACGGTTAAATGCCGGTCACGCGGTAAAAAGCGTACAAACCAGCTCAACAATATTTCTTTGTCTTTTAAAAAGAAAAATACCATGAGTGGCACTAAAAACAAGTAGACAATGGCAGAAACCATAGTCATGACCGACTCCGCCGAGCTGGAAATCAAGTCCTGACCATAATTCAATAATTCCTGCTGAACTTTAAACATGATGTCACGGATCCTGTCTTCTGTGACAAATTGCGGATATAGCTCGGGTAAACGCATGACCTCTGCTTGAGCATGTTTGATAATTTGTGGAATATTTTGTACCAGCTGTATTGCCTGCCCGGTAACCATGGGCATCAGGACAAACAAGATATAGCCTAAAACGCCCATAAAGGTCGAGAAAACGATATAAACAGAAATTAAACGCGGAATCCCTTTATGCTCAATTTTCTGTACCAACCCTTCCAGTAAATAGGCCAGAATGATCGAAAAAATAACCGGCATCAGCAGATCCGACAACCAATAGATCAATAAAGTGCTGACAATCAGGATAATGGCTAATATAACCGCCTGCTCATTAGGTAGAAAACGCCGGATAAATTTTTTGCAGTACGAAACAGATGAATATTCCACAGAAGGTGAAGACATGTAAGGCCGGTTTAATTATTATTTTATGTGGACTATACCTTATTCTTTCAAAATCGACCAGCTTACAAAAAATATGGAAATATCCGGCAATTATTTTTGCAGGACACCTGTACAGCTTGAGCCTTGTCCCGCCGTACAACCATAACAATGATCGCCGGTTTCAATGCGTTGCCCGGAGAAGTCATGATGCAATAAATCCGACAAATGCCACTTTTTCCCTGCCATCGGTAAATCTAACATCTGGTTGAAGTCACAATCATAAACAAATCCCTGCCAATCGACACTTAACAGGGTTTTACACATCACTTGATCTAAGTTTTCAGGTTTGAATGCTTGTTTCAAGACCTGCATATACGCTTCAAACTGGCCTTTTGCCAACAAAACCGCGCCAAAACGTTGAATTGGCATATTGGTAATGGTGAATAAATGATTGAATTCCAGACCAAAGTTTTGTTGCAAAAACTCACGATATGCCGCTTCCAAACCGGTTTGCTCTGGCGGTAAAGTCGGACCTTGTGGATTAAAAACCAGGTTCAGTACAAGACCGGAACCGGTTTTTCCATAGCCAACATCATTCAGTTTTTTCAATGCGGTTATAGAGGTTTTAAACACCCCCTTACCACGCTGTGCATCGACATTATCTTCCAGATAGCAGGGTAATGATGCGGTAATTTCAACCTGTTCGGCAGCCAGAAAATCAACCAGATATTCATAACCCGGCTCCAGCAGAATGGTTGGATTGCAACGGTCGATGACGTTAACGCCCAAAGCCCGCGCCTGCTTGACCAGCCACTTGAAATGCGGATTCATTTCAGGCGAGCCACCCGTAACATCCAATGTTTCCAACTGATATTTCTCGATAACGGCCAGCGCGGTTTGCATGGTGTCCTTATCCATCAATTCGGTGCGTTTAGGTCCGGCATTAACATGACAATGCTGACAACTCAGATTGCATAAATAGCCAAGATTCATCTGCAAGGTATTTAAAGTGCTACGAAAAATCGCTGGAAAATCGGTTTCGACCAATAAATCTTGAGTATTACGCATCGGCTTGAATGATGTGCTGTAAAAAATTTAATAATGTTTGCTGGGCGGGCGTGCGCCGTGGACACGCGATCAATGTTTGTGCCAACGGTTCAAGGTCTTCAAATGTATCGACATCTTGTAATTCATTGAGCATTTTGATTGCGCCTAAAGGTGTCAATTGTGCGACAAATTGTGCAGCCGTATCGGGCTGGCTGTAGGGAACCTGAGTCCATACCGTATCGGGTAATTCACAGCGTCCGGCAAATAGCCAGAATCCACCATCTAAACTCGGTGCCAGTGCCATCGGATAATCATCTAGAGCCTCTACAGCCTGTTGAAAATCAGTCTCACGCATTTGTGGAATATCGGAGCCCACCAGAATGACAAACGCATAGTGTGTCAATAATTGCCGATACACCCGCGACATGCGCTCACCCAAGCCGCCCTCACCTTGCCAGATACACGGTAAATCTTGCCAGATGGGGTGCGCTATGGCGGCGTGTTCAGCGACGGCATACATCGCCTGAACAGGGTGTTGGCGGGTAAACGCGGTCACGACTTCACGACTGGCATCAACCGCGAGCCGATAAAACCGCTCGGCCTGTGATTGTCCAATGCGTGCTGCCAAACGTGTCTTAACCGGCGACAAACCGGGCGTTTTTACAAACACTGCAATCACACCGTTATTCATGAGTGTTTAACGCGTCGCTTGGCCTGCCATGTCATCAACAGGGTTAAAAATATGTGTTCCAGACTGGTTTTTAGCCAGCCTTGCGTCTGATAGCGTCGAGCGCTGGACTGTAAAACAGCGGCTAACGGCATCAGGGCGTAACCTGCGTGCCTGGCGCGCACAACAAAATCCAGGTCTTCGCCCCGCTTGAGGCGTGTATCAAAGCCGTTCAAGGCGTTAAAGAGTGATTTTTTCAACACAAACCCTTGATCACCAAATGGCAAGCCTAAATAACGCGCACGCAAATTGGCCAACTGTGCATTAAAGCGAGTCAGCCACGGACCATCGCTCGTAAAAGATAACTCAAAATAGGCCAAAGCATCGGTATTTTGTTGCCAAAATTCGGCTATCTGAGGCCAGACCTCTTCAGATAAGTGGCTGTCGGCATGTAAAAACCAAAGCAACTTACCCTTAGCCACCCGGGCGCCAGCATTTAATTGATGCGCCCTGCCCTGTTGCCCCGACAGCCACTGCACCCGGGCATCCTGGAGCAAGGTATTTTCAGGCTGATCCTGACAGGCCGACAGAATAATCTCAACCTCCCTGTCGCAGGCTAATAACTCGGGTAGCAGGGTTTGCCAGGCATTATCGTCAGGCCCGATTGGAATAATGATGCTTAAGTCCATCGATGGCTTAGCAGCAGGTATTGCCGGTCTCGCCTACTGATGAAGGGCCAGGCTCGCAGTCAAACAAGCCAAAATGAGTGGATTTATCGCCCGTGATTTCGAAATGTTGCACAAAACGACTTTTACGTAACATATCGGCGGTATTGCCACAGACTCTAAGCGGACGACCGGTTTCAAAATGATGATGATTATCCAGATCAAACGCATGTGGGTGCTGTTCAATGGTACCGCGATAGGTTGCAATCTGACCATAATCTTCACAGCGGTCTTCCAGCGGTATTTTAAAGGCTCGAACCGTAATCGAACGGAAATTCACCATGCCGATTTTCGCAATCACTTCTTCATCATCCAACGTAACAGGACTTTCGGCGACAATTCGAATGTCGGGACAGCCTGAATCCTGCATCAGACGACGAAAATCTTCCCAATACAATGCACCACCTAAACATTCACCTAACAAGACCGGGTCGGTTTTCAGTGCATCAGGAATGCGGCGGTCGGCATACACATCTGAGAAATAAAGCTCACCTCCAGGCTTTAATACGCGCAGCACTTCCCGCATCACCCGTTCCTTATCAGGCGAAAGATTAACGACACAATTAGATACTACGACATCAATACTGTTTTCAGCGATGCCTGCCGCAACCAGGTCCTCGATCTGTCCTTGCACAAATTCGACATTCGCAGACTGATAACCATAACGCTCACGATGCCAATCAAGGTGGCGCCGGGCAACCGCTAACTGTTCATCTGTCATATCAATGCCAATGACCTTACCCCGCTCGCCTACCAGACGGGATAACAAGAAACAGTCACGCCCACTGCCACAGCCTAAATCCAGAACGGTACAGCCTTCCAATGCCGGAGGCAAAGGTGAACCACAGCCATAAAAGCGTTCCAGGACTTCAGGGTGTAAATCCTTCAATAAACGTCGAAGATGTAAAGGCATGGCATCTAACGTACAACAGGCACTGGTTTTCAAATCCTTTGAGGATGAAAGTACCTTGCCATAATAGTCTTGAACCGATTCTGTTATTACACTGTCTGTCATTGAAATACCTCGTTAGCAGGCATAAAGCCCTGATACATAAAACACGATTTAATCACAAACCATGCCAACGGCATAGCGTCTTGCGTTATAAACGCTAATAAAAAACCAGCAAATCTTCAGCAGTCCAATGTGCCGCCTGTAATTCTCAGAACCTTCGAAGAGCACAAGGCTGTTAACATCGATTCCTGAATCGCATTTACTTTCTGTCCTTTTCAATTCGTTTTTTAATCCATTCCGGATTTCTACGGTTGTCAAGTATTGCGTATATCAACACGCTATTCTCTTCGACCCGGTAGTAGATTGAATACGGAAAGCGTTTGGATAACAAACGGTGATAACTGCCCATACTCAACGGGTGAACACCAGCATTTATGCGCAGAGATTCGATGTCTGAATACAATGTATCAAGGAAGTAACGCCCAATACCTTCAGCCTGCATTTCGTAGAAGTGAAAGCCATCAACGAGGTCATGGCGTGCCGCTGGCAGAATACGGATCGTTTTCACCGAATGTCCTTTTCAATTTTTTTCCTGGCAACTTCCCACGCCTCGAACTGCTGATCGCCACGGGCGATTGCTTCTTCCCGTTCAGCAAGTAGCGCGCGGTGCCACTCCGGGGCAGGTAACGTGTCGGCATGCTGGCAGAGATCATCCCAGATGGCTTCCATCACCTGTAATTTTTCCTCCGTGGTCATTTGCTTTAATAGCAATGTGATATTCATTTTGTTTGGCTCCTGGTCACGAATTTCATTCGAAGCGGCTGGGTTAATACGCTGAGTGATTCATTTTTAAATCTGGCTTTTATTATGAACTGAGAATGGGATCAAATAAACACACTAAACCAATATTCGCGTTTATTCGTAGTCACTCAAGACCTCCTCATCCAGCGGTGATAGGTTTGTAGCCAGTGTAAAATGCGCGATGAAACATGCTGCCGTTTCCAATTACCGGCGACATATTTATTCGCCTCAGCCAGCGTTGGATAAATATGAATGGTGGATAAAATTGCATTGAGTCCTAAGCCATGTTTCATCGCTAAAACGAACTCGGCCAATAAATCTCCCGCATGTTCACCCACAATAGTTACGCCCAGGATTTTATCCTTGCCCGGCGGAGTCAATACTTTGATAAAACCTTCGGCCTCACCATCTGCAATGGCGCGATCCAGATCACTGAGGTCATAGCGTGTGACCTCATAGGCAATATTTTGTTGACGGGCATCTTGCTCATTCAATCCGACACGGGCGACCTCGGGGTCGATAAAGGTTGACCATGGAATCACCGAGTAGTCGGTTTTAAATTTCCAGAATTGGCCAAACAAGGCATTGACTGCCGCATACCAGGCTTGATGTGCGGCGGTATGGGTAAACTGATACGGACCTGCGACATCGCCAACGGCATAGATATTGGGATAATTGGTTTGCTGAAACAGGTTGGTTTGGATGGTTTGCCGGGGCGATAATTGAATCTCTAGGTTATCCAGCCCAAATCCTGTGACATTAGCCTTGCGGCCAATCGCGACCAAAACCTGATCAAACACGATTTCAACGGTTTTACCTTGATGTTCGGCCAGCATAATCTGCCTGCCCTGTTCAAGCTTGAAGGCTTTGGCGGTATGCGATAAACGCACATCGATACCCTCTTGTATAAACCGTTGCAAAACGCGTTCTGAAACATCCTCATCTTCCCGAGGCAACAGCCGCGAGGCCATTTCAAGCTGAATCACCTGGCTACCCAGCCGTTGAAAACTCTGACTCAATTCGCAACCAATCGGTCCGCCCCCCAACACCAACAAGGTTTTAGGCAATTCTGTCAGCTGCCAGAGATTATCCGAGGTCAGTTGCTTAACCTGATCGATACCGGGGATGGGGGGCACAAATGGCCGGGCACCGGTCGCAATTACGATATTTTTTGTGGTGAGCGTTTTAACACCTTTCGGCGTGATAATTTCGACTTCCCACGGCGTTTTAATGCGGGCCTCACCTTGTATCACATTAACACCCAGATTACGGTAACGCTCAACCGAGTCATGCGGTTCAATCTGTTTAATCACCTGATGTACGCGCTGCATGATGTCGGCAAAGTCATACTCAACTTTTGCGCGACGAATGCCGAATTCCTGACTGCGTTTGTTTTGTGCCAGAAATTTAGCCGACCGAATCAAGGCCTTTGATGGTACACAGCCTGTATTCAAGCAATCGCCGCCCATTTTATGTTTTTCGACCAGTGTCACCTTAGCCTTGACTGCAGCGGCAATATAGGCCGTCACCAAACCACCTGAACCTGCGCCAATCACAAGCAGATTATTATCAAACGTTTCAGGCTTGGAAAAACGCCGATAAAGCCGATAGTGTTTAAGCCTGGAAAGCATGATTTTTGCGATGAGTGGAAACAGGCCGACCAATACTAATGATAATAACAGGCCAGGAGAGGCAATATCCGACAGGCTCTGAATTTCAGCCAGTTGTGTGCCGGCGTTGACGTATACCAGTGTAGCCGGCAACATGCCCAACTGACTGACCCAGTAATAGGTCCATAATGGAATTTCGGTAATGCCCATGACCAGGTTGATTATGAAAAAAGGAAAAACCGGAATCAAACGCAGGCTTAATAAATAAAATGCGCCATCCCTTTTTAAGCCGTCATTGATCACCGCCATGCGTTTGCCAAAACGCGCTTCGACCCAATCCCGAAGTAAATAACGGGCGATTAAAAAAGCCAGCGTTGCGCCGATAGTCGAGGCAAATGAAACCAGCAGTGTGCCCCACAGCAAGCCAAAAATCATACCGCCAGCCAGGGTTAAAATGGTCGCACCGGGCAAAGACAAGCCAGTCACGACAATATAAATCAAGAAATACACCAGTGCCGTTACATAAGGATGTAAACTGACAGACTGTAGAATCTGTTGTTTTTGAGATTTCAGCGTGTCGAGGCTTAAATAATGCTGTAAATCCAAATAAAAAAAGGCGGCAACCGCAATCATTATTCCACCGGCCAGTATCGTTTTCCCAATTTTCATCGCATCGCGCTCCTCATTATCACCTTTAACATTACGCCTTTTGAAAATTGATTATGCAAAATAGTCGCTAAAAAACGGGGAAAACTTACAGTGAGCGGTTAGCCATACAATGGCAAGGCTCAGGTTAAGCCATTGATGGGTTGCGTTTACTGCTCTTAGCAACAGCGCTTTGCAGTCTCGCCCATCCTAGCTAAAACGGTCCGCATGGGCCTTAGCCATATCTTCAGCATAATCTTCAGGATAAGGCGGCTCTAACAGACTGCCGGGGGGTAAGGGTGGATAAATCTGCTGATAGGATTTTATGCGTGCAGTACTGACACGCCGGAAAACATGTTGGCGGTTTAAGGATTCGATATTTTCGACCCCCGCCGCCCCCAGAATCTCGGCTACGGCTTTCACCGTTTCATAATGAAAATTCGCCACCCGTTCCGCCTTGGCATCAATCGCCAGGCCTTTGACTAACGCGGGATGCTGTGATGTGACGCCCGTCGGACATTTTCCGGTGTTACATTGCAAAGATTGAATACAGCCTAACGCCAGCATCATACCGCGGGCACTATGACATAAATCAGCACCAAGACTGATGCGTTTAATAATATGAAACGCCGTAAAAACCTTGCCTGATGCAATGACACGAATATCTTTGCGCAAATCAAAGCCGGTTAAACAATCATCGACAAAACTCAAAGCATCCATTAGCGGCATGCCGATGGAATTGGCATATTCCAGTGGTGCCGCGCCGGTACCCCCTTCGCCACCATCTACGGTAATAAAGTCGGGTAAAATCCCGCTTTCACGCATGGCTTTACACAGTGCGATAAACTCATGTCGTTGGCCAATGCATAATTTAATACCAATGGGTTTACCTTCTGACAAGGTTCTGAGCCGGTCAATAAAGGCCATCAGCTCCAGTGGCGTTGAAAAAGCCGAATGCGTAGCCGGAGATATAATTTCTGTATAGGCTTTAACACCACGAATAGCAGCGATTTCCGGCGTGTTTTTACACGCCGGCAGGACGCCGCCATGACCAGGCTTTGCACCTTGGGATAATTTTATTTCAATCATTTTGACGACCGGCAAGCAGGCTTGCTGCGCAAATTGTTCAGGGTCAAATTGACCATCGCTGCGACGACAACCAAAATAAGCGGTACCCAATTGCCAGATCAAATCGCCGCCAGCGCTTAGATGATAGGAGCTAATGCCCCCTTCTCCCGTGTTATGGGCAAAATGGCCTTTTTTTGCCCCCTTGTTCAATGCCATGACAGCATGGCTGCTCAAGGCACCAAAGCTCATCGCGGAAATATTCAACACACTGGCATGGTAGGGTTTTTTACAGGCCTTGCCGCCAATCCAGATGCGAATATCATCATTGACTTTTGCCGGTTCTTTAGCCGCCATGGAATGCCCGATCCATTCATAACCTACTCGATAAACATCGAATTTGGTGCCATAGGGAATGGTATCTACCTGCTTTTTTGAGCGTTGATAAACCACCGAACGAAATACGCGATTGATGGGGGCACCATCGAGATCAGACTCAACAAAATATTGTTGCATCATCGGCCGGATTTTTTCCATCAGCCAACGGACATGCCCTATGACCGGATAATTTCGCAGAATACTGTGTTGAGTCTGGATGATATCGTATAGGCCCAAGAGGATGAATGGTAAGGCAAAAAACAGATACCACGGGGTGATATGGTAGAAATAATAACCACAAAAGCCAGCGATCAACAGAAGAAGACTACTGATAATAAAACTGGCTCTCATCTTTTATCTGCCCTTTTTATCATTGTGGAAATCAATCACAAATCACGCCATCTTCCATGTGTAATGTTTTGTCCATTTTAGCGGCCAATTCCGGATCGTGGGTGACAATCAGAAAGCTGACGCCAAGTTCCTGATTTAATTCCAGCATCAGTTGATAAATGTGCTCGGCCGTTTTACTGTCCAGATTGCCTGTCGGTTCGTCGGCCAATACGCAATGCGGCGTGTTGATCAGCGCTCGGGCAACGGCGGCACGTTGCCGTTCACCGCCGGATAATTCTGCCGGTTTATGCTGTATTCTATGTCCTAAGCCCACCCGTTTGAGTAATTCATTGGCCTGGCGTTGTGCTGATTTGACCGGTTTACCGCCAATCAATAAAGGCATCGCGACATTTTCCAGCAACGTAAATTCGGCCAGTAAATGATGAAATTGATAAATAAAACCCAGTGATCGGTTGCGTAATCGGCTCAATTGCCTGGAATTGATTGTGTTGAGATTCTGGCCATCCAAAATAACTTCGCCCGCTGTCGGTTGCTCCAAGCCGCCTAATAAATGCAGCAATGTACTTTTTCCGGAACCGGAAGCGCCCATGATGGCGACACGTTCACCACTCTGAATGGCTAAATCAATGCCTTTTAATACGTCAACATGCAAATCACCCTGCTGATAGGTTTTACGCAAATTCCGGCATTGCAAAATAATCTTACTCATAGCGTAATACCTCAGCCGGGTTGATGCGTGACGCCTGCCAGGCAGGATAAAGCGTAGCGATCAGAGTCAGTAAAAATGCAACGCCCGCAATCTGATAGACATCATTCCAGTCCAGCTTGGACGGAACTTCACTGATGTAGTAGACCTCAGCCGACATAAAATGTACGCCGAATAATTGTTCGATAGCAGGAACAATGGTTTCCACATTCAAGGCCAATAACACGCCGCCAGCCGTTCCTAGTAAGGTGCCGATAATGCCGATGACACAGCCGAGTACAATAAAAATCCCCATCACCGCAGGATTAGACAAGCCCTGGGTTTTTAAAATGGCAATATCACCCCGTTTATCGGTGACGACCATGACTAAAGTTGAAACAATATTAAAAGCTGCAACGGCGACAATCAGTAATAAAATAATGAACATCACACGCTTTTCGGTCTGTATGGCTCGAAAGAAATTGCTGTGTGCACGCGTCCAGTCGCTGACACGATAGTCGGGATAAAGTTGATTGGCCAGCTGTTTACTGATAATCGGCGCATTAAAAAGATCATCCAGCTTGAGTCTCAGCCCTGAAACACTTTCCTTTAAGCGAAACAGTTTAGCGGCATCCTGCATATGCACCAGGGCCATATTACGGTCATATTCATACATGCCAACTTCAAACACGCCGCTGACGGTAAAGCGCCGAAGACGCGGAATGATACCGGCCGGTGTGGAATTAACCTGTGGACTGATGACGGTCACCTTGTCACCGGGCATCACACCGAGGTAATTTGCCAGTTCTTTACCCAGGACGATATTGAATGACCCCGCAGTCAGGCTCGATAAATCCCCCAGTTTCATTTTATTGCCGACATCGGATACCTGTGGTTCCTGGTCTGGCAAGATGCCACGCAATACAGAACCACTGACGCGGCGATCAAAATTAAGCATGACCTGGCCACGCACAAAAGGCGCCATACCCTGTATATGCGGTGTGTTTTTAAGTTTTTGTTTTAACAAAGACCAGTCCTGCAATTGGCCATTACGGCCGGTAATGGTCGCATGCGCGGTCATCCCTAAAATACGCTGCCGCAATTCATCCTGAAAGCCGTTCATGACCGACAATACCGTAATCAGGGCTGTCACGCCCAGGGCAATACCTAAAATGGAGGTTAAGGTAATAAATGAAATGAATTGCGTGCGCTTTTTTGCACGGGTATAACGCAAGCCAATATAAAAAATAAGCGGTTTAAACATGGGGTGTCCAGCAAAAAAGAGCTTAAATAGAGTATAGCGAGAACAAACAGATAAATTTCGAAGGCATCAGTCCGTTTTCTGACATTGCTGACAAATCCCGTAAAGATACAGACTATGGTCGGTCAATTCATAGTGCAGTTGTTTGGCAATCGCTTTTTGACGCTGTTCAATCACATCATCGGTAAATTCATCGACCCGACCGCATTTCATACAGACAATATGATCATGATGGGTGCCTTTATTCAATTCGAAAACAGAATTGCCGCCTTCAAAATGGTGCCGCGTGACCAGGCCTGCGGCTTCAAACTGCGTCAATACACGGTACACTGTTGCCAGGCCGATTTCTTCATCTTCACTCAATAAAATTTTATAGACTTTTTCTGCAGTTAAATGACGATCCTCAGCAGACTGTTTCTCCAGAATTTCAAGTATCTTGACTCTTGGTAAAGTGACTTTCAGACCCGCATCTCTTAAATCCTGTTTTTCCAAAGCTTATTCTCCTTAAAACGATGGCTGTATTTAAACATATTCTGCATTGTAACGATTTTTAATCTTAATCGCACACGGGGGGCGTGGTTTTGTAGGATATTTGTATCACATACGGTATTATTAGTGCTTTAAATCGATAGTTTTGCTTAACTTCGCTATGAAAAAATCCGTTTTTGTCTTGCCGTTTTTCTTGGCCTTGTCTGGCTGCTCAACACTTTTGGAAAATCTACCGGGTGTTTATACGCTGGATATTGAACAAGGCAATATTGTCAACCAGGACATGGTGGATCAATTGCGTCCCAATATGAACAAGCGTCAGGTTCTCTATATTATGGGCTCGCCCATGTTGGTGGACGCCTTGCATAAAAACCGCTGGGACTATATTTATTCCAAACAACCCGGTGGCCAGGCGCGGGTCCAGAAACGCTTAACCTTGTTTTTCAAAGACGAAAAGCTCAGCAGTTTGCAAGGTGATTTCAGGCCTAGTTCAAAGCCTGTCAAATTTGAATCTAAAGAAACCACTATCGATGTGCCTAAACGCGATCTGGAGAAGACCTTATGGGAAATAATAACCGGCTGGTTCAGCGACGAGCCTGAGCTTCAGATTCACGAGCAACAAGCCCCATCTGAAAAATCCGGCGACAAATCAAGCCCGTCCTGATCTGGCTTTATCGGCCATTGCCCGTTGTCGCCGGGCGTCCATCGGATTTTGTGATAAGGGCCGATAAATTTCAATCCGGTCGCCCGTTTTCACCACATCTGATAAACGACAGATTTTGCCAAAAATACCCACTTTAGTTGTATTCAGGTCAATTTCCGGAAAACGTGCCAATATCCCGGACGCCATAATGGCCTGCTCCACCGTCGCACCGGCGGTTAATGTCACGCTGATCAAGGCTTGCGTATTCGGCTTGGCATAGGCCACCTCAACTTCAAGCACGGGTGCCATAGACATCTTTTGCGCGCTGAATAAACGAACTGACCATAGTATTGCAGATTTGATTGAATACCGGGCCAAAAGCCAGATTAGCCAAGCTTCCGGAGATTTCAAAATTTAAATCCAGTGATATTTTGCTAGCATCTTCACGCAAGGGTAAAAAAGTCCACTCCCCTTCCAGTGAAGAAAAAGGCCCGTTCAGCAAATGCATGTAAATCTTTTCATAGGGAACATTACGATTTCGTGTCGCGAAGGTTTTATTGAACCCTGCCTTGGAAATTTCAATTTCGCCATCGACAATATCGCCGTCGCGCCGGAGGACGCGACTGCCACTGCACCATGGTAAAAACTCCGAATACGCGTCAATATCAGCAACCAGCTCGAACATTTGTTGCGCGGAAAATTTGACCAGAGCACTTTTATGCACTTCTGCCATATTCAGAGTACTCCTAGCACATGCAAAAAGACGATGAATACGGCTGCAGGGGCTATAAATTTAACTAGGTAATGCCATAAATCATAAGTCAAGCCAAATAATTCCAATTCCTCTTGGCTGTGTTCTTTTTTCATCACCCATCCTGAGAAAACAGCGATGCAGAAACCACCGATCGGCAGCATCAAATTTGCGGTTAAATAGTCCAAAAGATCAAAAACGCTCTTATCAAAGACGGTAATCTCCGACCAGATATTAAACGAAAAGGCTACCGCAACGCCAACCAGCCACGTGACAATACCCGACCAGATGCTCGCGGTTCTGCGCGACATGTCTTTGTTTTCAACCAGCCAGGCGACGGCAGGTTCAATCAGGGAAATTGAAGACGACAATGCAGCAAATACCAATAACACAAAAAACATCACGCCAAACAGCCAGCCCGCCGTCATATTACCAAACGCAATCGGCAGCGTTTGAAAGATCAAGCCCGGACCGGAACCCGGCTCCAACCCATTAGCGAACACAATCGGGAAAATGGCCATGCCGGCAAGCAAAGCGACGATAGTATCGGCCCCGGCAATATATAAAGCAGTTTGCGCAACCGAAACATGTCTAGGTAAATACGAGCCATAAACCATGATTGCTCCCATCCCTAAGCTCAGGGTAAAGAAAGCATGTCCCATCGCCGTCAGGATGGCATCACCATCAATTTTGCTAAAATCCGGATCAAACATAAATTCCAGGCCTTGTTCATAAAATCCGGTTGTCATGGCATAACCGACCAGCAGCAACAAAATAACGAACAGCGCCGGCATCAGGAATCGAACAGCTTTTTCCAGACCACCACTGACACCTCGCGCCACGATAACCATGGTTGCAACCATAAAAACCGTATGCCAGAAAATCAATTGCCACGGGCTGGCGATAAACTGGTCAAACAGGCTTTTTATGTGTTCACTATCACCACCGGAAAAGCTGCCGAGAAAAGCCTTGAGCACATACGACAATGCCCAACCGGCAATGACGCTATAGTAAGAAAGAATCAAAAAGCCGGCTAAAACCCCCATCCAGCCTAAAAAATGCCAGCGTTTATCCGCACTCGCTTCTTCAGCCAGAAATTGCATGGTATTTATCGGCGACTGGCGACCGCGCCGCCCCATCATAATTTCAGCAATCATGATGGGAATACCGATAGCCAACACACAGAGCAGATAAACCAGTACAAATGCGCCACCACCATTTTCCCCGGTGATATAAGGGAACTTCCAGATATTACCCAAGCCCACCGCAGAACCGGTTGCGGCAAGAATGAAAGTGAAACGCGAAGACCACTCCCCATGAATGGATTTTTTGCTTACTGACATGTTTGTGTCCGTCCTGGTTTTAATCGAAAAATTATTCTTAAATCGAGTAAAATAACAAATTATCAGCATGAAGTCAGGTTAAATCTCGTAAAACCGTATGGCCAAGAAAAAATCAAAAAAAAATAAATTGCAGGATAACAGCATTGCCGTCAATCGGCAGGCGACCCATGAATATTTCATCGAAGACCAGTATGAAGCCGGTTTGGTACTGCAAGGCTGGGAAGTTAAGAGCCTGCGCGAAGGCCGGGTTCAGCTTAAAGAAAGCTTTATTCAGATTAAAAATGGCGAGGCCTGGTTGCATGGTGCGCATATTTCACCCCTGCTTTCCGCATCGACGCATATTGTGCCGGAAGCGTTACGACCTAAAAAATTATTATTGCACCGGCAGGAACTGAATAGACTGATTGGCGCCGTGGAACGCAAGGGTTATACCCTGGTTCCCTTATCGATGTATTGGGTCCGGGGCCGCGCCAAGCTCAAAATCGGCCTGGCCAAAGGTAAAAAACTGCATGATAAACGCGCTGCGGCTAAAGACCGCGACTGGCAACGCGATAAGGCCCGGATTCTGAAGCACGGCTAAAATTATAGTTTGTATCCGATCTGATAACACCCTTGTTGGTATTGGCCGAAAAAATCTGCGCTTATCCATAAATCGCCTACGGCCGCCAATTGACCGTCTAAATAAATCAACGGCATGTTCTCTCTGAGCCAAGGGGGAATCGCATATTCCTGAAATAATTTTTTCAATGTATGGCGGCCTTTACGATTCGGTAACGCGATTTTCTCGCTGCCCTGTCGATAAGCCACGGTAATCTTCGCCGCTTCCCAGGCTGCGATTGGAATACCGCAATCGGCGGTTACTCGTTTTAACCGTACTGTATTATCTAATGCCAGGTCTGGTTGAGAAGCTGGCCACGTCCATATTTTCTGTCGCTCAACCCGTTTGTCTTCAATCAGGTATAAGCCCTGACGATAACGCCGCAGACAATGTTTCTGTATTGTCATTTGCGGATTGGCGTCTGCCCTCGCTCGAATAATATCGGTCAGAATTTTATGCAGCTGTTTCTGGCTGGGATAATTCAAACCATTTATCTTAAACCAATAGCGAATAATCAGCATTTGTTGCTGTTCCGGCAACTGGCTTAATTGTTCAATGTCCAGCCTGGCTTGTATTTCATCATAAAGCCTGTGAAACTGCTTCGCCGTTTCCGCCTGCAACAGTTCGGCGGCAACGGCGCAATGCCGGGCTGAACGGGCGACAGTCTTATCCAACCCGGGCCAACGCTGTTTTAACTTAGGGATAATGTCTTGACGTAAAAAATTCCGGTCAAAATCGGTACATTGATTGCTGGGATCCTCAATCCAGTGCAACTGATGGTCGATGGCATAAGTCCGCAGACGTTGAACGGGAATATTGAGAAATGGCCTGAGTACCTCCCCTTGCCCAAAGGGCATACGCTCCGGCATACCGGCTAAACCTTGCAGGCCAGCACCGCGGAATAGCTGTAATAATACCGTTTCCAGCTGGTCTTCCCGGTGTTGCGCCAACATTAAGACATCGCCTTTATTCAGCAGCCGTTCAAATGCGGCAAAACGTGCATCGCGTGCAGCTTCTTCTGGGCTTTGCCGGTGGCCGGGTGTGGCATCGACATGCAATGCACGAAAATCAACGCCGAGGCTATGCGCTTGCTGTCGGCAATGCTGCTCCCAGTCATCGGCTTGTTGTTGCAGACCGTGGTGAATATAAACCGCACACAATCGCGATTTAAATTGTGATTGTGAAATCAGATGCAACAGGACATGCGAATCCATACCGCCGCTATAACCGATATAAATCGTTGCAGCCGAATCTGGAATCAGATGTTCAATACAGTCAATGTTTAGCATGGGTGCCAAGTACAATAAAACCGACAAAGTCGGCTTTATTGACCATTTGCAGACAGGATGGTTTGAATGATGGATGTTCAGCTGCCGCTTCTACCCACTCAACATGTAGATCGGGAACTATTTAACAGGTTCGTCAATATAAGACCCCAGCCGCATAATACGCTGGTAACGGGTTTCTAATAATTGATCCATATCTTCGGCTTGCTGTTTTAATTCATCCAGATGACGCAGTAAGGTTTCGCGCAAATTCATCGCTGTTTTCTGAAAATCACGATGCCCGCCGCCTAAAGGTTCTCTGACCACTTCGTCCAAAAAGCCCTGCTCCCGAATCCGGTCTGAGGTAATCGCCATAGCTTCGGCGGCTAATTGCGCCTTATCCGCACTTTTCCATAAAATGGAGGCACAGCCTTCAGGTGAGATAACGGCATAGGTGCTGTATTCCAGCATAATCAAGCGATCACCCACACCAATCGCCAAAGCGCCTCCTGAGCCGCCTTCGCCGATAACGACACAGATAATCGGTGTTTTCAAACGAGCCATTTCAAACAGATTACGTGCAATGGCTTCACTCTGTCCACGCTCTTCAGCGCCAATGCCAGGATAGGCACCCGGTGTATCAATCAAACAAATGAGTGGAAGTTTAAAGCGCTCGGCCATTTTCATCATGCGTAAGGCTTTACGATAACCTTCAGGCCGTGGCATACCAAAATTACGATAGATTTTTTCTTTGGTGTCACGTCCTTTCTGATGCCCTATGACCATAACCGGCTGCCCTTCGAGGCGTGCGAGACCACAGACTATGGCTGGATCATCGGCAAATGCCCGATCGCCATGTAACTCATGAAAATCGGTAAATATCAAATCAATATAGTCCAGTGTATAGGGTCGACCAGGATGACGGGATAACTGTGAAATTTGCCAGTCCGTCAGATTCTGGAAAATGCTTTCAGTGAGCATCTCACACTTTTTTTCCAGTTCCTGCAAGGTATCGGAAATATTGATTTCATTATCGATTTCAACTTTTCTGAGCTCTTCTATCTTGGCTTCGAGTTCGGCAATCGGTTGTTCAAAATCTAAAAATTTTAAGTCCATGGCATGTCTTCAGGCAATAAGGTTAAGCGCATAATTTTATAGAAAATGCGTACTTTTTTCTAAAAAATATATATCTACATCAGTGTACTTTAAAAAATAAATACCATTTACTATCAGTTGCTTGCGGAAGAAGTGTATGTGACAAGGATGTCACATTCAAGCCTACACGGATGTATTTACGGCGTCTTCTGGAGTAAGTGACTGATAGTAAACACCTAAATACGATGAGTAGTTACAAAAATATTTACTTGGAGACGGTTTGCTATCGCATAACCGCAGGCCTAAACCAGCCCTTTCAATTGAAAGCTGCAACGGTCTCCAAGCCGTTATTGAATGCAATATTATGCCATATAAACGTAGCCCTCTGTTTTTTTCGATATAATTCGACTTATGAATGATCTGTTCGACAATAGCAATGATTTTACCCCCCTGGCTTCACGCATGCGTCCTGAATCACTGGATGAATTTTGTGGACAACAGCATCTTTTGGCCAGTGGAAAACCTTTACGTCGCGCTATCGATAATGGCACGCTGCATTCTTTAGTGTTCTGGGGGCCGCCTGGTGTCGGTAAAACGACTCTGGCACGCATGATCGCAAAAACATCGAATGCCCGCATGGTCGAGTTATCCGCCGTCCTCGCGGGTGTCAAAGAAATACGTGCAGCGGTTGAGGAAGCTAAAAACCTGAAATATGCACAATCTATAGACACGATTTTATTTATTGATGAAATTCATCGCTTTTCCAAGAATCAGCAGGATGCCTTGTTATCTCCGATTGAAGATGGCGCTGTCACATTGTTTGGTGCAACGACTGAAAATCCGTCTTTTGAGCTGAATAACGCCCTGCTGTCACGTTTACGTGTTTATGTCTTGCGCAGTCTCGAGAGTAAAGACCTGGTCAATTTGATTCATAATGCCTTAAATCATCCTGAAAAAGGGTTTGGAAGGCAAAACATTCAAATCAATGAAGAGATGATTCATCTGATCGCCCGCGCTGCCGATGGTGATGCCAGGCGTTGTCTGAATATTCTGCAGCTTTGTGTGGATTTAAGCGAAAGCAGCGCTGCGGCCGGCGTGGTAATCAGCCATGATGTTCTGGATGAAGTCCTGCAAGGCCAGTTAAATCGATTTGATAAGCGTGGCGATATGTTTTATGACCAGATTTCCGCGCTGCATAAATCGGTTCGAGGGACTAATCCGGATGGCGCCTTATATTGGTTTTGCCGCATGATTGAAGCGGGTTGCGATCCTTTGTATGTCGCAAGGCGTTTGGTCAGAATGGCATCTGAAGATATTGGCAATGCCGATCCCAGAGCGCTGGAAATTACGACCAATGCCTGTGCCGCTTTTGAACGTTTAGGTTCGCCTGAAGGTGAACTGGCGTTGGCGCAGGCCGTTGTTTATTTGGCTTGTGCACCTAAGAGCAATGCTGTTTATGTGGCCTTTAAAGCTGCGATGGCGGATGCAAAAAACAGCGGTTCGCTGGATGTTCCGGTTCATTTAAAAAATGCACCGACAAAACTGATGAAATCATTGGGGCACGGCGAAAATTATCGTTATGCGCATAATGAACCCGATGCTTACGCGGCAGGTGAAAGCTATTTACCCGAAGCCTTGAAAGATCAGCGCTATTATTTCCCGGTGGAACGTGGATTGGAAATCAAGATTAAACAAAAACTGGATGCATTAAGCCTTTTAGATAAAAAACAGCGCAGCTGAAGCACATCCTTGTGCAGAATGTCAGCTATTCCTCGCTAATCGCGCATTTTCGTAAACATCACTTTTGCTGCGCCACAATCAGGGCATTCCCAGTCATCTGGCAAATCTTCCCATTTTGTACCGGGAGCAATACCTGATTTTGGATCACCTTTTTCTTCATCATAAATATGACCACAGGTTTTACATTTATATCGTGCCATTTTGAATCCTCGTGATTGATGTAAAAGAGCCTAGATTCTAACCTAATCCATGCGTTGGAAAAAACCCTAAAATAATTCTCAAAATTTGCTGTACTGCATGTTCAGCACGGTAATCATTTCAGCTTGTTTGAAGAGTATACGCTAAAATAGCCGTTTTATCGTACAATCCAAGCCAATGAAAATAAACTGGTATCCTGGACATATGCATAAGGCGAGCAAAGAAATTAAAGAGGCTTTGCCGCATATTGATTTAATCATTGAAGTATTGGATGCACGCATTCCGTATAGCAGCCAAAACCCGGTGCTTTCCGATTTGCGACAGGATACACCGTGTATTCGAGTATTGAATAAAAGTGATTTGGCTGATCCGGTATTGACCGAACGCTGGCAAACCTTTCTGGAGCAGGAACAGGGTGTCAAGACCTTGGCCACCCGCACCGACCAGCCTGAAAAAATAAAACAGATTATTGGCTTATGCCGAAAAATGCTCGCCGACAAAGTCGCTGCCAATCGCGTGATTCGAACCATGATCATGGGCATCCCCAATGTTGGAAAATCCACTCTGATCAATATTCTGGCCGGCAAAGTTATCGCGAAAACCGGCAATGAGCCTGCCGTTACCCAACGTCAGCAGCGCATCAATTTAGGACAAAATGTTATTTTGTCCGATACCCCCGGGGTGTTATGGCCTAATGTCGAGAATATCAATAGTGGCTATCGGCTGGCGATTAGCGGCGCTATCAAAGATACCGCCATGCATTATGATGATGTGGCTTTTTTTGCCGCAGACTATTTATTGTCACGGTATCCGGAATGTTTAAAACAGCGCTTTCAAATTGACGACTTGCCCGAAACAGAAGTGGAATTGATGACCCTCATCGGTCAAAAAAGAGGCTGTCTGAAAGCCGGCAAACAAATCGATATGGATAAAACCGGCAAAATTCTATTACAGGAAATTCGCAGTGGAAAATTAGGCCAAATCAGCTGGGAAAGTCCCGAAATGGTTAACGAAGAACAGGCTGAACTCGAGCGTCTCCGTGCCGCTAAAGCGGCTAAAAAAGCCGCTCGCAAAAAAAAACGCAGCTTCCGTTAATAAAAAGTTGCGTGATGAGACTCAGGCACGCGACATGAATTTTCCGGTATCTGAATTAACCTTGATCATTTCCCCGCTTTCAATATATTCAGGCACTTGAATTTCAAGCCCTGTCGTCAATTTGGCGGGCTTGGTACGATTGGTTGCACTGGCACCTTTCATGGCCGGAGGCGTCTCAATAACTTCCATCACAATGGACGTCGGCAATTCAATACCTAATGCCACATCATCGAGTAATAACATAATAATACCTTCCAGTCCTTCGGTAATATAGTGAATCTGGCCCTCAAGATCATCGCTATTTAAACTGTATTGCTCATAGGTTTCCTGACTCATGAAGTAATAGGTATCACCTTCCTGGTAAGAAAATTGCACCATCACACGAACACAATCGGCTTCCTTCAGAAAGTCATCGCCTTTAAAGGTTTCATCGAGTTTTTGGCCGGTTTTCATATGCGCAAACCGGATTTTATATAAGGTTGACGCTCCTCGTGATGTCGGATTTCTGACTTCGATTGTTCTGACTGCATACGGCTCGCCATTGATCTCGACCGCAGTCCCTTGTTTTAATTCACTTGCTTTAGGCACTGTTTACTCTCCATCATTTACTTTTTACGCTATACAAATTGGGAAACAGAATAGGCAATCAACCAATAACGCAGCGCTTTCCCGATAACAATGGCCAATAGTGCTGGTATGAAGGATAGCCTGAGCCAACCTCCTGCAAAACACAAGCCATCGCCAATAACGGGCAACCATGAGAACAATAAAGCCCAGCCACCCCATTTTTTCACGAAAGCAATACTTTTCTGTTTGTTCTGTGAAAATATCTTGTCGGGTGGAAATTTCCTGGTCGCAAAAACGCCTAGCCACCATGTCGTTAATGCGCCTAAGGTATTGCCTAGCGTTGCAATAGCCACCAGGCTGAACAACGTATCCGGCGTATTACTGACCATATAGGCCAATACAGCCTCCGATCCACCCGGTGCAATTGTCGATGATATAAAGGCGCTAATAAAAAGACCGGTTAACGTGAGTGATTCCAATTCCATCTCTACAAAAAAAATCCCCTGAGGCCAAAAAGACCTCAGGGGATTTATAGCCCCTTTTATTTATCTTGAGGCAGTTCTATTGCTTTTTTACCGGTGGCTTTTTTTATCAAGCCTGCGATAAGATTGAACACAAAACCCAAAAGTTGAGATGTCAGCTCAAAAATATAAGCAATGATTTCTCCCGCCGACATGCCTTTAAATTTCTTGGCTAACAACGGTGCCAACGCAAAGCCCAGTACAATTCCAATCACTGTAAGCCCTGAGATCAAAGAGTCATTGGTTTGACCATTCGCGTTATCTGCGCCATTTTGTGCAGACGTTGCCGAACTTGATGGCGCAGGATTTGGATTTAATTCAGGAATGCTGTCGCTATAGTCATCTTGAATGACATACGCCGTTATCCCCGGAATACTGGGTAGATCTCCACTGCCCTTGCCAATTTTGATTTGTCCTTTCATGCCTTTTTCCATGTGCTGTGAAATATCACAATGCACCAGATAGGTCTTGTCATTTGGCGGAAAGATCAAGGTTCCGGATACTTCACCCGGGCCTGTCACTTCCAGATGAAACATGCCTTTTGGATATAGATATTTCGGCAAGCCATGCATCATCCATTGATGACGAATCTCATCATCATTGATGAAATGAACCGTTAGCTTGGTACACGGCTCAAACTGCCATTCTTGCTGGTCAAATGCAAAGATACGGCCTGGAAATTTTTTGGCATATTTATGGCCGGCATGAACGGTAATTTCCTTAGTTGCCGCTATTTCGTCACACCCGCCTGGCAAAGTATCCGGGTTATTGCCCATGATCATTGCGCCATCCATATCCATCATATGGCCATCGCCATGATCCATCATGTTGGTGTGGTTGATAAACTCCTTGGCATGTACCGTAGTCGACAAGGAAACCAGCAAAGCCAGGGCTGTCATTGATAAAATTTTATTCATTATCAATTCCCTCCTTTAGATGATGAGACCAGTGCCATGACTTTTTCACGATTGATCACGAGCAGATAGGCTGCAATGCCTAACAAAATACCGACAACCAGCTTCATAAAAGGACTCATACCCTGATCTGAAGAGGCAGTAGAATTATCCATTGCACCTAAAGGCTTAGGCCCTTCTTCAACCGGGATAGGAATCGCAGATGGTGGCGGTGTGTATCCACGGGCATCGACCTCGCCTAAACTGTTCCATTCATCAATATCTTGCCAGACCGGGTATTTACGATCAAAAAATGCTTTGGTAAACAATGGCCCAATGCTTTCACCAATCGTTTTCGGCAAGCCCTGCTCATTTAAATATTTCTTATAAACCAGGGCGCTGACATTACCCCCGGGATTTTGGCCATCGGTCGTAATCCCTTTCTCGCGGTGATCATGAAAAATCCACACCCCTTCGCCATAACTGTGTAAACCATCATCTTTGGTACTGATATGAAGGTCATTACGTTGTGCAGGCGCTAAGTCATAGACATCACGCATAATTTGAGCCGATGGGTTATGTTCTACGCCATCATAATGGGTAATCGTCGCTTTATGTCCATGGGTATGGATAGCCAGCATTTCACCTGAACTGTTGAACATACGGATTTTAATATCCTGATTGGGCTCGGTAACAATCATGGATTCCCGTAAGGTATAAGGGAATGAGCGACCATTCAGCGTATGGTAATCTTCGGTTGAATCCGTAAGATCATATTCCCGGTTCATTTTTTTAGCAATCAGGCGAGGATCATTATATTTCTGGATAATATTGTGTAATTCTTTATCCATTGCATGATAGTGTAAATCATATTCACTATCATATTTTTCCAGAACGGCTTTGGAAGGATGTCGAACCTGCCCGCCGCCTACATTGAAGGTTTGCACCCAGTTATTCGGGCGGTTTTCTTCAACGATAAACATTCCGACCAATCCCATGGCCAAATGGACATGTGTTTGAACATGGCAGTGATAAACAAAGGTTCCAGGCTGTCTTGGACGAATTTCGTAGGTTTTACTTTGTCCTGGTAATACAAATTTATCACTGGTTTGTGGAACGCCATCATTCCCTTCACCCGAACTATCGACCCACGGGTGATCGACCCCATGTAAATGGATGGTATGCGGGAAGTAATGACTGTTCTCCAGTTGAATCCAGACGATATCGCCCTGTTCTACCCGAATCGGTGGCGACGGCGCACGCAATAAAGGATTGGCGTCGGTACCGACAAAGCTGTTGGTGGCCATACCGCGTGACTTTGGTGCAAAAACCCACATACCGGGGCGCACACCTGGCGCAATGTCAAACGTGGGCACCAGGCCGTCAAAATCAGGTGAATGGCCATTTAACTCAGCGACTTCCAAGCGGATGATAATCAAATCGGGGTCACCGTCGCCATCCATGTCATTTTTTTTGGTAATCGCATCGGCAGCAAAATAGGTATCCATCAATGTTTCCATGGATATATTATTTGTGCCTTTGACGACAGCGGCTATCTGGGCCGGGTTGTCAGGGCTGCAACGCAAAGACTCTTGAATCTTGACACCTTCAATTGTCTGCGCTTTTCGCCAGTCTGGATTGTTTTGATCACAAACTGGTTCTGCAACACCCGGATCAATTTTTGCTGTTTTTGGTAAATCTACCGCAGCTGATGCCAACATTGGCATCAGCATAACAGCAGTTCCCATAATTAAATTCAGGGAAAATCTCTGCATTTTTTTTACCTTTTCAAAAAGGGTTAAACATCTTTAGCTTTGCCAAGTAATCCATCAACTTTTTTCTTGAAGCCTTCATTTGACAGGTAGAAGACATACAATCCGGCAAGCACAATCAGTGCATAAAGACCCAAACTGCTTGTGCTGACCTGTTCACCATAACCGGCCTTGAAACCCATATGGGCATCTAAACGCTCACCGTTATCCTTGATTAAGGTAATATGAATCAAGTATTTGCCTTTTTCGGGCAAGCCGTTCGGGAGTGATAAAACGACGGTACCTGATTTGTGTTTTTTAGCCGGCTCGAAGAAAACACGTGTACCTTCGGGTTCTTTTGTGACTTCAAATTCAACAGCCCGGTTACGGTAACGAATATCCTGGTAATCGAAAACCAATTGGGTCAATGTATTCAGGGCAGGTAAATTGCCGCAAAATTCTTCTGCCGGATAGGCTTGAGGCTGATAGGCGGTATAGTGGATCCAATGATCTTTTTCCAGCTCAAATTTACATTGGTCGGTATCGGTACCTGCCGCACCACCATGCGCCCATAAAGCAGAAGAAAACAGCAACCCTAAAACTGTAATTAAAGCAGACTTCATGATGTGTATTTTTTTCATAATTCCTTCCTGTTTTTAGTGTATTAGTATATGCAATTTTTCTTATTTAAGTATTCTTATATCACTCAAACCGTCCAAGTTCAAGAATAATTACAAGTAAGATTATAAAATAATAACCTTACTCAATTCACAACTTTAGCACATCAAACCAGGCAAAGAAAGCCAATCTCCAAACCGAAAGAGACATCTTCAAAGCATAAAAAAACAGCGTCGTTTAATCAATACGCTGCTTTTGATTCATTCCCTTGTAATCGGGAAAATGATTTACATGAACGCACCTATTTATTTTTTGAAATTAGCACTCTATTTTTTAAATCTTTTAAGCGACTGCGGCCTTGTTTCAGCTCCTTAACCCAGTATTTTTCGTCCTGGCTTTTAAAAACACTTAAGCTAAACTGCATTTCATCTGTCAAAGCCTTCAGGCTTTTCATCGTCTCATATGAAAACCGGATAATTTGCTGTGCAATGTCTTCAAAATCCTGACGCTCTACCGTATCATCAACCTTGCGTTCAATTTGTGCGGTCAATGCCGAAAGGAATTTTAACTTCTCTGTCATAGCTGTATTTTCCTGCTGCATTGTTTTTATGACGACATCAATATCGCGCCTGGATGCAATAGCCTCGTTCATATCTTGTGTGGATATTTGCTGAATCATCGTTTGCGCCGCAGAAATGTTTTGCTTGGAATGAGCTACGACTTTTTTGATTTTTTCGCTGAAGTCATCCGAATTTTTAGACAAGGTTCTGACCTCATCGGCAACGACGGCAAATCCTCGTCCAGCTTCACCCGCCCTGGCTGCCTCAATTGCTGCATTTAAGGCCAATAAGTTAGTTTGATCGGCAATCTCTTGCAAATTCCCCAATAAATCTTCAATTTCACCCATTCGCGTGTTCATTTCGTCAATCAATCCCACCATTTCCATACTTTGATGGCTGATTTTTTGCGCATGGACAACAAAAAATTCAAATACCGTATCAATTTTCCTGATAACCTCTTTGAAATCAGTTGTTTCTGAGTTACCGCCATCCTTGACGGTATTTTTTTCGCCACTTAACTCATGAATTTTTTCCGATTGTGTTTTGATCAAATCATGTAAATCCTTGAAATTTTGTGATGAGGCAGATAAAACATCAATTAACGCTGTACTCAAACCGTCCAGCTGTTGCTGAAAAGAAACTTCTTCCTGCGCCACACAATCTTTTATATCAAGCAGATAACTATCGATATTCTGCTGAACATTGTCATTGTTGTCGAAGGCCTTAATAAACGTATTTTTCTGCTTTTGTGTGTAAAAGAG
>CAYUAE010000003.1:0-33818 GCA_964442675.1 uncultured Methylomarinum sp. | reverse complement strand
AACAAGAACAGAAAAAACATTTATAGACAGTGATGCCTCATCACCTGCACTGGACGAAGGCTCCTAGAAACGGTTCCCGGGGTGTGATGGGAGTGAATATTCAAGATTAAAAACACGAACCGCGTAACATCAGTTAATTCATTATCTTTAATGCAAGGCGAGTTCTTTTTCCTGCTGTGTATCAGGCAGGTCATTGATATGCATAGACTTCATGATAGTGGCAAGTTCCTGGCGCTGGCTTTTTAATTGTGCTAACTCTTGTTTGAGCTGATTGATGTTTTCTTCTACATTGCCTTTCGATTCGGTAATTCTACGCAGCATTTGTAAACGGTTTTCAATTTGTTTCTTATGATCTTTGATCTGGTGCATCAAAGGTGTCAAAACGCTGTTGCTCCAGCTTGCGGCATCTTTTTGTGCCTGTTGCATGATTTTGCGTGCTTTGGCAATCAGTGTGCTGTAGAGTTTATTGACAACAATACTTTGCTCGGTCAAGGTCGTTTTCGTACTGTTGCGGAATGCTTCGCCTTCTTCAAAAATCTGCTCGAGTTCAAATTGATATTGTTTGATGGAAAACAGTTGCGGCTCTATTTCCTTAAAGCCGTATTCATCCTGGAATTTCTTGTGGATTGCCCGCACCAGGCGGCGTGTTTCATTGGTAATATCGACAGAGTCCTGGAGTAAATCGCGTAAGTCATCAAATAATTTACGCATACTTTGTTTCATGCCGTAAGTGGTCAGACTTTTGCTCATCTCCTGCCGAGATGACTTGATGATTTCATCAATTTTTTCCTTGGAAAATGACTCGACCAACATTTTAGCCTGGACGCTAAATACCTTCCGACTGGCTTGGAAATTTTCCACGTTGGTCATATATGCATTTTGCTGATCCCGTGTTTCGGCCATCAATTTGGCCGTCATTTCATGGTTTTCAAAATCCATTTTCTGGAATTCTTCCAGCTGTTTGCTTGCATTTTCGAGTTTGGTGTTACACAGGTTTAACGATTCATTCACCAGAAAACCGATTTTATTACTGATAGTTTGCAGTAAGATATCGCGCCGTTTCAGCAAAATATCATTGGATAAATAATGCTCCAGTTTGTCTAATCGGCTTTTCTGCAGCAATTTAGGGTCGGATTTTATTTTGGCCAGTAAGGCCTGCTTAGCGGAAACCGGGAAAATGACATCCTCGTTTAAACCTAAAATACTCGCCGATGCTTCGACTTGTTTATCGATAGCGTCTTCGTAACCTTCTTCTCCTGCCAGATCATCCCACATGGCATCAATCTTGTTCATGACGACAGCAAGGCCTTGTTTGCTGTGTCCGCGAGAATTACAAACATGATTTTTCCACATTTCAAGGTCACTTTTCGTTACACCCGTATCGGCGGCCAGCACAAAAATGATGGCTTGTGCATTTGGCAGCATGCTCAATGTGAGTTCAGGCTCTGTGCCAAGCGCATTCAGGCCCGGTGTATCCAAAATACAGAGACCTTGTTTTAACAAGGGATGCGGAAAGCTGATCAGCGCATGGCGCCAACATGGAATTTCAACCGTTTCAGGGTCGATAATGCCTTGCTCGGCTGCTTCTCGTTCATTCCATAATCCCAATTTTTCGGCGATTTCCCGCGATACTTTTTTAGTGGCGACCAGTTCTTTAAAGGCCTTTTGCATTTGTGTGGGTGAGTCACAATCCAACTCAATTTGTGTCCAACGCTCAGGGTTGTTTTTAAACTCGATTAGAGACACATCTTCGAGTCGGCTTTCGATGTTTAAGAGTCGAATATAGCTGCCGCCTTCTTCATCCCAAAACATCTCGGTAGGTGACATGGTGGTACGGCCCGGCGAAGATGGGAGTAAACGAACACCTGTTTCAGAAAAAAACAAGGCATTGATCAGTTCGGTTTTACCGCGGGAAAATTCTGCGGCAAAGGCCAGTGTGATCTTGTCATGTTGCAGGCCGCTCAATATATTGAGTAGGGTTTCGGTACTATGAGGGTCATTCAGTTTGTAACGAATACGCCATTCAACGTACATTTCTATCGCTTGAATAAGCTGTTCACGCCAATGGGAATATTCGCGTAACTGATCTGTAAATTCCGGATTACTCATAGCAAGCCTTTTCCAAATGGACCGTATTTAATGTAATGGAGCGGGTTTTACCCGGTTGTCAGTAAGTGTAGCCTAAATCATAAATTTTTTTGCAATGAGAGGTTTTACACGCCAAATTTTTCCTGATATTGCCTTATTGCCGGTAAATGTGCCTGAAAATTGGGAGATAGTTCAAGAAATTTTACAATATCAGAGAGTGAAATAATGCTGATAACCGGCATGGAAAATTGTTCCTCGACTTCCTGGATAGCCGATTTTTCGTTTGTGCCTTTTTCCTGGCGATCCAGCGCAATCAAAACGCCAACAGGTTTGGCGCCGGCCTGTCGAATAATTTCGACCGATTCACGTACCGAGGTTCCGGCGGTAATGACATCATCAATAATTAAAGTATTGCCAACTAGCGGTGAGCCGACAAGGTTTCCGCCTTCGCCATGGTCTTTAGCTTCCTTGCGATTGAACACAAATGGAATATCGTGCTTTTGTCTGGCATAAGCGATAGAGACCGTACTGACCAGGGGAATACCTTTATAAGCCGGCCCATATAATATATCTACATCCATGTTGGATTCGATCAAGGCCTGCGTGTAAAAATAGCCAAGCCGTTCTAATTTTGCGCCGGTATTGAATAGCCCGGTATTAAAAAAATAAGGACTCATGCGTCCTGATTTCAGTTGAAATTGACCAAATCTTAGAACGTCACAGTCTAAAGCGTATTGAATGAATTCTTTTTTGTATGATTGCATGAAAATTCGCTGAAAAAACGCTTATTTTAACCCGAAATACGAGATTGCGCAGGCTTGGGTAATGACAGTGATAGCATTGATGCTAACAGCTGTTTCTTATTGAAGCGTATAAGCAACACTCGACTACTATTTTAGTTTGTTTCTGACTATACTGATATGCATTGCAATCGTTGGAAAGGCTTAACTCAAATGGCGGCGATTATCGCAATCAGAACACGCTTTTGAATGAGTTCTGGGGTTTTATTCAGTATTTGACTGAAAAAAGGAATACTATGAAAGAAATATGTTTTGTTTTAGCCGCATGCTTTGCGGTAAGCGCGAATGCCGAAATATATAAATGTACTGATGATACGGGGAATACCTCGTATCAAGCCAAGCCATGTCGAGAAAAAAGCCGGGCTTATGCGCTTGATACGAGAACCGGCTCCCATGTTGCTGTCAAGGCCAAGGAAGATCAAAAGTTACAGCAGGAATTGAAACGGCAGCAATTGGAATTGGAAAAGCAAAAAAAACGACAACTGGAACAACAGTGGGGGGCGGCGGCTAAAGCCGAGCAGGAAAAGACTCGGGTCTTGATCCAAAACAATCCGACGAAATTTTCCATTTATGCGATTCCTCCTTATCAAATGAATCAATTACCCCCCGTTGCACAACAATTTAAGCCACGTTTACCTGACATTGAAAGACTGAGAAGACTGGCGGCGCAAAAAGCCCTGGCGAGTGGACAATGCACGCGAGTGGAATCAGATCAACTCAGCCCGCGCAGTAAAAAAGACCAACTGATTGTGCTTGTCGATTGCAGCAGCGGGAAGAGTTTTTATTTTAGCGAAACCGAATTACTGAAAAAATAATGTCATCTCAAAGCATTTTTATCACAGGTTGCTCTAGCGGGATCGGTTATGCAACCGCGTTGGAATTGAAAAAACGCGGTCACAGGGTTATTTGTTCTGCGCGTAAAGCAGACGATGTTGAGCGTCTGAACAAGGAAGGTTTTGACGCCATACAGCTGGATTTAGCATCCTCTGACAGTATTCAGCGGGCCGTTGCAGCCTTGCTGAAGATGACAGACGATAAAATAGATGCCGTATTTCATAATGGCGCTTATGGTCAGCCGGGTGCTGTTGAGGATTTGACACGAGATGTTTTGAAGGCACAGTTTGAAACCAATTTTTTTGGCACCCATGAGTTGACCAACCTGTTGATTCCAGTCATGCGTCAACAAGGACACGGGCGCATTATATACAACAGCTCGGTTCTAGGCTTTGTACCGATGCGCTTTCGCGGCGCTTATAATGCCAGTAAGTTTGCATTGGAAGGTTTGGCTTCGACATTACGCCTGGAGCTGCATGGTAGCGGTATTCATGTCGTGCTTATTGAGCCTGGGCCTATTGAAAGCAAGTTTCGGCAAAATGCTTACCGCATGTTCAAGCGCAATATCGATGCTGAAAACAGCGTCCATAAGTCTGTTTATCAGGAAATTGGAAAGCGTCTGCAACAACAAGGCCCGGTAGTTCCATTTACGCTGCCGGCAACTGCTGTTGCGATTAAAGTGATTCACGCGGTCGAGTCCAAGCGGCCTAAGCTACATTACTATGTAACCTTTCCCACCTATCTGTTTGGATTTTTAAAGCGTATCCTGCCTGCTGCATGGTTGGATCCTATTCTCAGGTCGGTATAGTACGTGTGCTGGTAATCCTTAAAAATTATGATAGAATCGCCGGAGGCATTTGACTCATTGGGTGTTCTTGAATGTCTTAAGTGCTAAATTAAAAAAACAATGATGAGGTTTTACATATGAAAATTTTGAAAAGTGCAATCGTTGCATTCTCCTTGGCTTTAAGCTTGGGTTCTTTTTCAACATCGGCTGTTGCCTGTGAAGCTGGGCGTACGTGCTATACGCCAGAGCAAGCCATTGATATGGTTTTACAAAATATTAAATCAGCAATGGATGCGATTGATTCAGGTTCTGAAGGTGAAGTCGTTGCGGCTTTAATCAAATCAGCCAGCGATGCATCCAAAGAAATCAACGCGAATGATGTTGTTGACAGAAACCGTCAACGTGCCAATGGTATCTTGAAAAAAGCACGTAAAGAAGCCAAAAAAGAGCAGTTACAAGTTGCAGAAGAGCATTTAAAACAAGCCAAGAAAAAATTCGAAGCTTTAAAAGGCATGCTCTAAACCGTTCTTGTGTTCAAGTCGATGGGGGTTTACCCAGCACCTTGTAACGCGCCTCACTATTGATGGCGAGTATGAAATTTGTTCTTTAGAGCAAGGTGCTGGGTTTACACCCCATCGTTTTTCTGTTTTCTATCCGCGTACAATTCAGAACTCCCATCCAAATCATCCGTTTCGCTATAAAGCAATACCGGCCCTGGGTTTAGTAATCCTGCATCAACAACTTCACAAATGGCCAGTTTATGATCGCCGGCATCGCAAAAATGGCTGACGCGACAATCAAAATAGCTCACACTTTCGGATAAAACCGGCGCCCCCGTGTGCGCTTTTTGCCAGGAAAATCCGGCCATTTTATCTTTAAGACCTGTGGTGCCGAAGTGTTCGGCGAGAGGGTAGTGCTGTTTACCGAGGACATTGACGGTACAGATTTTCCCCTGCTGCAGAATATCCCAGGAATAATGTTCAGGGTTTATGCTGATGCATAATAAAACCGGGTCAAAAGACACTTGCATGACCCAGGCGGCGGTAAATGCATTTTCTCGAGTGTCATCTTTAACACCAATAACATAAACACCATGACTGATGTTTTTTACAAGTTGATCGATTGTTTTATGCATGGTTTTCCATCCTGATTCGCATTGAAAGGTCGATGGCGCAGATATTTTTGGTCAGTGCGCCGATGGAGATAAAATCAACGCCGGTTTGAGCAATCTGACCGATGTTTGACAAGGTAATATTGCCGGATGCTTCCAGTTCGACGTGCCCCGCGTTTCGTTGTACCGCGGTTTTCAGATCATCAAGAGAAAAGTTGTCAAGCATGATTCTGTCAGGGTTTGCCTGTAATGCCTGATCAAATTCAGCCAGGTTTTCAACTTCAATTTCAACCTGAACATCGGCGATTTGCCGGGCTTTTTTAATGGCCTGGGCAATAGAACCTGCCGCCAGAATATGATTTTCCTTAATCAAAATAGCATCAAACAAACCGATACGATGATTTAAGCAACCGCCACAACTGACTGCGTATTTTTGAGCCATTCTCAGGCCTGGAATGGTTTTACGGGTATCGAGAATTTTGCAATCGGTATTGGCAACTGCATCGGCATAGCGTTTTGATTCTGTTGCGGTGGCTGACAGCGTTTGCAGCAGGTTCAACGCGGTACGTTCCCCAGTCAATAAGGCTCGGGCCGGTCCTTTTAAAGTGCATAGTACCGTGTCGGCAGGAATGGATGTGGCCTCCTGGATATGCCAATCAATCTGTATGTTTGGGTTTAAGTGATGAAATACCGCGTCAAACCAGGCCTGCCCACATAACACAGCAGGCTGCCGGCAAATAACTTGCGCTTCGGCAAACTGTTCGGGGGGGATGATCTGAGCGGTTAAATCACCATCGCCAACATCTTCGGCCAGATAGCGGCTGATTTCTTCGGGAGTCGGTTGTATATTCATTAAAGACTGAAATGGAATTAAAACTGCATTATTATAACGCGCTATCGATCAAATACCGGATTTAGAGCGTCATGTTTATAAACCAGCATTATTTATCGCCTGCAACTGTTGTGGCATCGCCTAACTTTGACGATAGACCGGATCCTGCCGACATTTCCTTACTGGTCATTCATTGCATCAGTTTGCCACCGGGCCAGTTTGGTGGCAATGCGGTCGAGCAGCTTTTCTGTAACCGGCTTAAGCCTGGGCAACATCCCTATTTTGAAGAAATTTATAATTTGAAAGTATCCGCACATTGTCTGATTCGGCGTGACGGTGAGATTATTCAGTTTGTCGCCTTTGACAAGCGGGCCTGGCATGCGGGTGTCTCGTATTATCAGGGTCGTGAGCGCTGTAATGATTTTTCTATCGGCATAGAGTTGGAAGGCGACGAGATAACGCCTTATGAAGATATTCAATATCAGAAATTAGCCCAGTTGAGTACCGTGTTATTGGCAGAGTATCCTGAGTTGCAACGCCAGCACATTGTCGGACATAACGATATTGCACCCGGCAGAAAAACAGACCCGGGGGACAGTTTTGATTGGACGCGGTTCAATGGCTGTCTGGATCAGCAGCTTTACAGGCATTCGATAAAATCTACACCATGACAGCTTGACTCAAGTTGCCAATGTATCCATCAGGTCAATCATAAATTCGGTTTCTTCATCGTCCACTTTTTCCCAGGCACTAAATCCTAAGCTTTGCAGAATAGATCTGCTTTTTTCATCATGATGCATCGAGATCAACAGTTCTGTCATAGCTTCGCGCTGATGCTGAAATTTAGGACCAATCATCAGCGAATGGTGAATAACGCTGATTTGACTGCGCACCAGAACCCTAAGCTGGTTTTTGATCAGATTAGAAAGATCATCAAAGGCTTCAGCCAGGAAAATACCGACATCGGCTTCATTTTTTAAGAGATGCTTTGCCACAACAGGATAAGAGCCTGTCAATACGGGCGTAATATTATCGCTGTCCAGGTCGGCCGGCTCCAGCATAATCATGCCCATCAGCCGCACATCCGGGTCATCGGTGTAAGCGACCCGAACCCCCGGTTCCAGTTCTTCTACGGCATTAACATCAGAGCTGTTGGCGACGGCGATAATCGCTTCGTCGGATTCGCCTGCCGGTTTGGCAACGGGCAGAAAGCCTTTTTCGCGCACCAGCATGGCCGCATCGTAAGGGTTGGCATAAATCAAATCAATTTGGTCTTTTTGTATGGCGCTATGCAGGCTGGCAAAGTCATTGAATATTTCCAGATGAATAGCCTGGTCGGTTTGTCTTTGCAGCCAGGTGTTGAAAATGTACCAGCCAGAAAGGTGATCAGGAGAAAAGTCAGGACTGACGGTAAACATATAAGACATAACAGACTCCGTAGCTTAAAACAGGGTAGGATAAAGCTGGATGCATTCTTCAACTTTTTTGCGTGAGGGCTTGCGTCGTACCGAGGTATAACCGACCACAGCACCTTTGCGAATATTTGGAATCACGGTCGCTTTTACCCAGTAAAAACCACCATCTTTACGCAGGTTTTTGACAAAGCCCTGCCATTTTTCACCCTTTTGAACGGTGTCCCATAAATCTTTGAATGCGGCGGGCGGCATGTCCGGGTGTCGTAAAATGGAATGTGGCGCGCCGATAAGTTCCTCTTCCGTATAACCCGACATTTCGACAAAGGACTTGTTGACATGAGTAATATTACCGGCCAGATCAGTGGTCGATACAATCAGTTTGCCATCCGGATAAGGCGTTTCAATATCGGTATAAAGGATTCTGCGTTTAATCGAGTTATAAAGTTGTAAATAAACTTCTTTGAAATCGCCGACTATATCCTCAGGTTGCATATCACAGATCATAATGCTTCCCCTTTAGCTTACAACAGTTCAGCGATACTTTGTGCTGCGCGTTTGACATCCAGAAAAATCAACCCCAGCTTGGCATTGGCTTTTGCCATGACAGTGAGAACGGCTTCATTTCCAGCATAGGTCATCAGAACATAGCCATGGTCGCCTTTGATCAAAACCTGCTCTAGCGTACCGCGATTCAATTCCTGTGCAGTTCTGTCGCCTAATGACAGCATGGCAGCACTCATGGCGCCGACCCGGTCTTCATCCAGTTCAGCCGGTAATACTGAGGCCATCATTAAGCCATCGGTAGAAATGACACCGGAAGCTTCAATGTCGCCGGATGTACCATTTAATTCGACCAATATTGAAGTCAACATATCGGATTTCATTTAATTTCTCCTGTTTTTACGATGATTGAGAGGATTCTGTTGTGGCATAGCGAATGCTCAAAGCCCAGATCAGGCTGACAAAATCGGGGTGATTAAAAAAAGGCGTTCCTGCGATGATCAGCATAAAACGATAATGACCAATATAAAGTGGCCAAAATCCCAGTTGATTATTGCCATAGGCATCGACAATTCCCCAGGCCTGACTGGCCAGGCCTAAGTTGTTTTTTAACAGGCCGGAGCGACGCTTGTGGATAATCGCCAGTTCGGCACTCAGCGCCGATAATTCTTCGGCCGTTTCGTGAGGGAACCCTTGGCTGCCAAGGTAAAACCCCTGTTCATCTGCCAGCAGTGATTTTTCCTGACTGGAAAAGGATGACAAAATAGTGGGAAGAAAGTCTTCCAAGGTTGTATCCGGGGCAGTCAGAGGTTTTTTTAAACCCTGTATCCAGCCCAGTTTTTGGCAATGGTGTAACACGTTTAAAGCCTGTTCTTCGTCATCGGTCTGCATTAAGCGTTTTAAGGTGTCGATTGACAGGGCCGGCGTTGTCCGCTCGCCGAGTAAATGCTGTAAGAATTGGCGGCTTTTATTGTTTTCGTGTTCAGAAACGGAAAAATAGGTACCGGTCGGTGATGGATAAAGAAACAAGTCTTCAGCCAGGGTCAATTTAGCCATTTAAATCTCCTTCAATACCGGGATCAATCGAGAACAGTAACGATTGAACGAGTATAGAAACATCGCGAGAGTTTCTGGCATCTACTGCAAAAACCGGATGATTGACTTTAAGCTTTTTGAGTTCTTGATGATATTGTTCGATGGTGGGTGTCGCTTTCAAGTCCATTTGTGTCACACCGATAGCAACACTGGTTTGCTTGATGAAATCATCAAAGGCATTGATGAAAAAATTTAAATCCTGAAACGGGTTTTTTCGGCTGTTGTCCAGTAACAGGATCAAGCCGATTCCACCCTCGGTCAGAATATCCCACATAAAATCGAAACGCTCCTGCCCCGGTGTGCCATACAAATGTATCTTGTCGCCATCTGACAGGTTCATGACGCCGTAATCCATCGCAACGGTGGTTTCGGCTTTTCGGCCTTTTGTCATGTCTGAGGCCGAGGCATCGGTTTTGATCGGTGCAATATCACTGATGCTGTTGATCGCAGTGGTTTTGCCAGCACCGACAGGCCCTGTGAAAATTATTTTATGCTGTATCATCGTGATTTTTAGCGCGTAATTTATTTAATAGTTTGTTTAACAAACCGCTTGATTTTCTTATCTTTTTCGGTTTTTCCTCAGGCTCCGGTTTTCGCTCTATCTGGGCCACCAGGTTTAACGCCTGACAACCACTGATAAAAACAAATACATACTGTGCCCCGATATTAAGTGTTCTGGCGACATCCAGCATGGATTGTGGTTGTTGCATCAAAAGAGCAGTGATTCTCAAGGCATGGGGGGTAATCACCAGCCGGGTGAAATTAGGCCAGTGTTTTAAAACAATAGGCTTTTCAGGGTCGATTTGTTCCGGATAGCGCCCCTTCGATGTCCAGATCGCCAATTTCCATAAAAAACTTTCTTCATCCTGAAACTTGTCGCTGGCCTGGTTGACTTTTGTTTGTTGCAGATTGACCGGTAAAACACGAACTTTGGCTTCTGAGGTACGGCTGATTTTCAGGCTGGCGAAGGCACGTAACTGATGGTCGCTGGCATCCAGCCAGATTTCATGGCTGTGTGGAAAGATGAGTAAAGGCCGCCAGCTGGCATCGACTTGCAAGGCCTGTTTCTTGTGACGGGCCATTGTGATTGCATGGTAGACATAGCCTAAAAGATAGTCGCCAGGTGAAAAACGGGCCTGAGAAATTTGCGCAGAATCTTTGATATTGATTGTTGGCATTAAGCCGATAAAGCGGGTAAAACCTTTTTCATTAAATTCTTCCGCCGGGCGAGTGTGATTTTCAGCTGGCTTGATTGGCGAGGCAGGCTTTTTTTCTGTCGCTGCAGGTGGCACTGTTGCATGGGGTGTAGAGGCGCTGGGCGCCGCTTCAGCTTTTTTTTGTATGGGTGGTTGCTTTAATTGCAACTGGCATTGCATGATAACTTGAATAAGCTGAGTAATACCTTCTCTGCTCAGAGGTTTTTTCAGAAACAGATAATCATGTTCGATTGTATTCGGCTTGTTTTTCAAAGATGCAATCACAAGGATTCGCTCAGGATGTTCTGCGCGTTGTTTTGCAAGTATTTTATCGCTACCTGCAAAATCAATATCAATTAAATCAACATCCGGGCTATCGGCATTTTTCACAATTTTGATGTGTTCAGAAATCTGCTTAAAAAAAAGGCATAACATTTTATGGGTGTTGTGTGGAACACCGTGAATGGCGATTTTTATGTTTTTGTTATGCTCGCGCTGATTCATGACGGGTTATCGTTAAAGTATTGTTGTAGTTGTTGCCATTCCGCGATCAATGGTCTGTCTTTTTGTTCGGCTTGTGTGTGAGTATCTAAAAAACGCTGACGGTTATCGGTTGATCGATAAATCTGTAGTAATAGATGCTGGATGTCTTCATTATCATCAGTAAACAGGGCTTCTTCGAGCAGCGCCATGGCGTGATCGACCTGGCTGTATTCAAGATAACTATGAGCGAGAGACAAGGTATCGACGGATTCATCAGCTGAGGCTCGGTGCTGTGTGGTAATAAGTTCAGATTCTGCTATCCGGCCTGTGGCAAAGAGGCTGTATTTGACCGTTTGTAACGTATGCAGATGTTTCGGGTCCACAGCCTCTTCCAGTAAGGTGCATTGCTGCGCAGACAACAGACTCTGGCTGCCATTTATCATGCGTCTAATTAAGGCTTGTCCCTTGCCATGGAGAATAATCAACAAATCCGTGAGGGCGGCGAATAAATGATCGGCTTGTTTTTGAGTAAAACAGTAATAAATGCGTTGAATATGACAAAGCAGATCGTTTGGTTTTCTGGAAATATGATGCAGCATCGTTTCCAGCTCAGGCGATGAGCTTTCATTAAAAAAACAGGTTCTGAATATAAAAGGCCGTTCTTCAGCCGTTTTGCTGTTGTTTTGATATTCTTCAATAACAGGGAGGCTAAGCATCGATAAACCCTAAAAAACATAATTAAATTAAGCATAGGTTAAGATTGATGCTTTTTGAATAGTCAGCCTACAAAATGTGAGCTATATCTGATTTTTAGGTTTATGTGCGTTTTCGGAGTGCTGGATAATCAACGGGCATAGCATAAAACCGATCAAGACCCCTAATGACACGACGCTGGCCAGGATTTTCAGTGAGGTACTTTCAGCCGCCAGCAGACTGCCGAAGGCCAGTGCGCTGGTCAGCATAGAGACGGTCATAGCCTGATAGGTGACTAAAATATTTCCGCCTCGGTTTTCCTGATAAAAAATACCATAGTCGACACAGATCGCGACAACCAGCAAAAAAGCCACTAAATGGAGAAAGCTGATGGCGACACCCGCAATGGCCCAGGATGACAAAATAAACAAGGCGGCTAACACGGCCGGCAACAGGGTTGAGACAGTCGTCGTCAGGCTGCGATAGCGATGCAGCATCAGCAGCATAATCAGGGCTACGCCTGCCAGCAGCAGCTTTTTGGCCGTTTGTGTATATTCGTTGAGCATGGCATTCAATAAATCACGCTGACTGAAATAGCGGGCATTGCGCCAATCAGAAAATGCCTGGCGAACGATTTCAGGCGTATGTTGCGATAAGCCGATCAAAATAATCGTTTTATCCACCTGTTGCATGATGCGACTATCGAGCAAATGCTTGACCGGTGTTTTAAATACCACATCCAGCGTCAAAGGTGGGTTGAAAGAGTAGTTTAAATGACCTAATCTGCTGACGGATAAGCCTTCCTGTTGTAATGCTTGTTGCCAGTGCTTGATGTTTGTCGGCGTCAGCCTGGCTTTCAGGACGTTCTGGTTCAGACGCTGTTGCTGACTGGACAGCAGCCAGGGGAAAAGTCCGAAATACTCGGTAAGCGCCTGCTGTTGCTTGAGCTGGTCAAGGCGTTGATAAACCTGCTCGGCATGGCGCAATGCCAGTTCTGTGGTGTCGCCTGAGACCAGAATGAAGCGGCCAGGCTCGATACTGGTCATGCGGGAGCGGATACGGCGGTCCTGCTGTTTTAGATAATCAAGTTCCGGCGTGAGTTGTTGCATATCCTGCATCCATTGCAGATGGCTCAGTGGCCAAATGGCAACCAATAAAAAAACAGCAATCATTGCCCAGCCGATTTTACGATAACGCTGACACAAATGTATCCAGCGTTGAATGCCGCCGATTCTGACCGGTTGCGAGGATCGAATCACCAGTGCCGGCAGCATGAAGCGTGTAATCAGCAGAGCGATAATAATACCGCTTGCGGCAAATACAGCGACTTGTTGAAAACCGGGATAACCCGACACCCCTAACGCCAAATAGCCGATCAAAGTGGTCACACCGCCTAGTAACATACTGGGCCAGATTCGCGCGATGAGGCTCCGGGGCGGGTGCTGTGGAGATTGTTGGGCATGCACGAGAGCATGAATCGGGTAATCGATACAAATACCGACCAATGTTGCACCGATGGCGATGGTCATGCCGTGGATATAGCCAAAAATACTGGCGGTGACCAGAATCGCGCTTAGAATCACAATCGCTAACAGGGTAAATACCTGAAACATTTGGAAAAGTGAGCGGAACGCCCACAGAAACAGAAGCATCAGGGCCAGCGAAGAAACAATACTGATTTTGATAATATCGCCTTGAATCAGACGCTGAGTCGCCACGGCAAAAACCGGTACACCGGTCATTTCCAGCTGATAGTTCTGATTGTGGTTCAACGCCTTGAATCGTGCCAGAATAGCCTGTTGAATGACTTTTTGCGCCGCGCTATCCATGCCCGACGGTCGGGTTTCTAAAATCAGATTTTGATAGCTCGTCGCGGCTTGGAATTTGAATTTTTTTGCCAGGTCTTGAAAGCCGTTCAGGGTTAACAGCAAAGGATCGCGCAAGGCAATCGGCTTAATCAAGGCCGCTTGCGGCGACAGCAACGCCTGTTTTAAAAAATGCGCTTTTTGCTGTAAACCATGTGTTGAAAACAGTGTGTTTAAATCTTCTTCGGGATGCAAACTGTAAATAGAACTGGCATGATTAACATATAACGTCTGCAAAGCATTTAGCGCCTGTTTTTTTTGTTCGGGTCTCCAGACATCGGTGACATTGTCGATGCTTTTTAATTGCACGATCAATTGCTGGATAAATTGTGGCTCAATGGCCTGGTTCGTGTCGGGGGTGATGGCAATTAAATAACGCCGCGACAGATTACCTGATTGCATGGCGTGGGCTAGCAATGCTTCATCGGCATTTTTACCGCTGACAATAAAGGTAGACAGGTCGGTTTTAACGCTGACGCCGTTATAGGTCAGCGCGGCTAACAGCAAGGGTAAGCCGTAAAATAAAATGCGTAACAGCATGCGTTCAGTGTGTGGATTGGGTTAATTGCCGAAGCAGGTGCTCAATTTCTTGCGCAACGTATTCACCTTCGGCTATTTTAGACAAGCTCATGGTGCTGCTGTCGCCATCGGCTTGCTGGATGTCGATGCGGTTTGCCGGCTGTTGCAACGGCCCGCTGATAATGATCTTGAAGGCGGAATCGGGATCGTTTTTATCCTTTAAAATCAGCTGCCATCGATCGGCCAGGCTCAGAAAATCCAGTTGATAAAATCGCTCGAGGAGCAGCATATCCTGGCTCATCAGGGCCTTGAACACAGCAATGTTCAGACTGAACGGGTTGCTGTCATCCAGCAAGCCCTGATGGCGCACCTGATTTTTCACATCGTAATAAAAAAGCTGTCGCCCGATGACCGCCATCAATACCGGTTCCGGTTTAAGCTGTTGTTTAATCATCACTCCCTCTTTTGGCAAAGAATATAAAAAACCTTCACCATGCCAGGGTCGCGCCATCAGAGTCAGATCCTTACGCTCTTGATAAGCCAGCTTTACGGCGCTGTCGGTGTGCATTCTTTTCAATACCGCAGGCAGGCTATCGCGAGCATGGCCTGAGAAACTGATGAACAGCAGGAAAAACAAGCTGAAATAGTTCATTAGTTCTCCAAATCCATCCATACTTTGCGACCATTGACAATCATGCTGCGCAGACTGGCAGCAGGGTTTGGAATGGAAAGCTCCGGGAAACGAATATGTCGGTAAATGTATTCGCCAATCATCAACAATCCAACTAACAGATAAATAATCAGCCCATTGTACAACGCCCACCATCGATCACTTGCCCATAATGCCAAGGCAATACAAAGTACGGCATTAAAGGCGAAAAACACCGTCCAGATCAATGTCAGCCGGGCTAAATAATCACTGACGCCCGGGGGGAACTGCGGAAACTCCAGGCGCACAAAGCGTTCGATGAAGGACGGGCCGTGGTTTTTCAACAAGGTTCGACCAAACACAAACATCAGCATCAACTGAATCAATACCGGCATTGCCTTGGCGGTCAGTGTTTGCACATAAAAAGCACCTGATAGCAGCACAACCGCGATGCTGACTTTATATAGTTTGGCTTTTAAGCGGCGGACTTTTACGGCCTGTAATAAATAAATTGCCGAAAACAATGTCGGCGCAACCCAGGCCATTTGTTGCTGGATACCGATATAAACCAACAGTGGATATGCCATAAAAAGACAGGTAACGATAATGCCTTTCGTCATGCCGACAAGACTTAAGCCAGATTGAGTCTGAATCTGTTTATTACCGGCCTGAATAATCGCCTCAGCCGACTGCTTTGGCGGCAGCGTACTGCGCTTGTGCAATTTACGTTTGCGGCGTTTTTTATAATGGCTCATCAATCAACGATTTTGTAGACTTTGCCATTGCGGAAATGTACACGGAAGCGGTTGAAGCGGCCACTCCAATAGGTCCAGATATTCATGTCCAGATCAGGTGTTTCGGTGATCGGCGGATAACCAATGGCTACCAGTACGGCTTTTTTGCGCATGCCTTTGCCGACCGAACCTTCTTTAATATGGCGGCGCTCCAGACGGTTGAATTGCCTTAAATTCACTTTGCGTTTAGCAAATAATTTGTCAAATGCAGCAAAAATATCATCACCGGTATGTTTTTTGACATTTTTGATCAGCAAAGGTTTGGCCATATTCTCCGGTTGTACCTCTATAGTTTTTGACTTGATTTTTAACAGTCTCACTTTGGTATTGACCGGGATAGATGCGCCGCGGCGAAAGTTGGTCGTTAAATGCACGCCTTTTTCATAGCGGATCACAAACTGCGTATAGTAATCGTCACCGACGACGATATGGGCGGGTAATTCCTCAGGTTTCAAGGTTTTATTACAGGCCGTCAACAGCATGGCTATCGACAATAAAAGCAGACTGCGGATAAACAATTTCATAGCAAAATCTCCTTGCCGGAAGATAAAGAAAGTGGCTGTGATGACCAGGGATAATCGCTCAAACAGCTAAAATGAAAATATATTTTGGCCATGGCATTCATAGATAATTCAAACATATTGATCCTTTAATAACAAATGATAGACCTTACTTTAAACGAAACAAAGGTTGCCGATCTAAACCAACTAATGTTTAATGTTAGAGCTGTGTAAATACTTAACTCAAGGGATAAAAAATGACAAAACTGGTTGCAATTGAAGGCATCGGCGAAGGGTATGCCTCTAAACTCGAACAGGCTGGTATTAACTCGGTTGAAGCACTTTTAGAAACCTGCGGTGAAAAAAAAGGCCGTAAGGATATCGCCGAAAAAACGGGTATCAGCGAAAAACTTATTCTGAATTGGACAAATCGGGCAGACTTAGCGCGGGTTAAAGGCATTAGCACCCAATACGCTGATTTACTAGAATGTGCAGGTGTCGATACCGTTCCAGAACTGGCTCAGCGCAACCCCGAAAATCTACAGACCAAAATGGCAGAAATTAATGAGGAAAAAAATCTGGTGCGTAAAATTCCATCTGTTTCGCAAGTCGAAGACTGGGTCGCTCAGGCAAAACAATTACCCCGTGCCATCAATTATTAAAATCTGTGCAAAATCATTGAAAAACAGGGGCCTTGTTTGAAAAGGTCAGGTCAAAAAGACTAAACCAAGGACGGTTGAGCGACGATGTTTTTTGCACATTTATGGCAGGAGAACTGGCTCATTATCAGATACGGATTGTTTTGCTTCAAGCCAGCGCATGAAATCTTCGGCACTTAAGGGTTTGGAAATACCATAACCCTGGCCATAGGTGCAATTCATCATCTTCAGAATATCGCTGTGTTCATCGGATTCTATACCTTCGGCAATAATCAGCTTGTCAAAACTTTCGGCCAAACCGATAGTCCCTTTAACGATTGCCATATCTTCAGGATCATTCAGCATGTCAATGACAAAGCTTTTATCAATCTTGATAAAGGAAATGGGGAGTCGTCTCAGATAAGTCAGCGAAGAAAACCCCGTTCCAAAATCATCGAGCGCGATGCGGACATTGTAATCGTGACAACTTTGCAGCATGTTTTTTGCAATATCAAAGTCTTTAATGGCCGCAGATTCAGTAATTTCCAATACGATTTGTTCAGGCTTGACACCGGGGTAGCTTTTTAAAAATTGCACCAGTTCTTTAAAAAAATCAGGATGCTGAATATGGCAGCATGCGATATTGACGCTGATTTTTAATACTAGGCCCTGTTTATTCCATTGCTGCAGTTGTTGACAGGCTTGTTGAATCACCCAGCGCCCCAGTTCTATCATAAGTTCACTGTCCTCGATAGCCGGGATAAATTCATCGGGAAATATCATTCCCTTATGCGGATGATTCCAGCGAATCAAAGCTTCTGCGCCAATCACCTTGCCGCTGTCGAGATGAATTTGCGGTTGATAGAATAAAACGAATTGATCGCTTTCCAGAGCGACTTTAATCTCCTGGCGTAATACAAGTTCAGAATGGATCAGGCCGTCCATTTCGGTATTAAAAAACTGAACCTGATTGCGGCCTTTTTGTTTGGCGTCATACATTGCCTGGTCGGCATGGCGGATAAGTGCTTCTGAATCAGATGGATCATCCGGAAAAATAGTCACGCCGATACTCGGAGACACTTTAAGCTGTGCGGATTCGGTGATAATTGGCTGATTAATCAATTGTACAATACGCTCTAAAGGCGCGGTAAGGTTATCTGGCTTTTCTATGTGCATCAAGATGACAAATTCATCGCCACCAAGGCGGGCAACAGTATCAGGCTCGCGAATGATGGACACAAAACGCCGGGCGATTTCGATGAGTAAATAATCGCCTGTTTGATGACCAAAGCTGTCATTAATGGCTTTAAAACCGTCAAGATCAATAAAGATAACGGCCAACATTTCTCGATTACGTTGAGCTCTGAGAATCGCTTGTTCCAGCCTTTCAGACAGTAACGCCCGGTTGGGTAATTTTGTCAGTGGGTCATGGGTCGCCTGCCAGGCCAGGTGTTCGGTTCTTTCGGCAACTTTTTGCTCCAGTGATTGGTTGATCGCATGTAATTCATGCGTTATGCGGTTTTTGGCTGCCCAGGTCTTTTCCAGTTTCAGGCACATCTCGTTGAAGGCAGTGCCGAGTTGAAAAATTTCATTATTGCCAGCTAAGGGAACACGTTTGGATAAATCTAAAGTGGTAGAAATTTCAACCGCGGTTCGGGTCAAGGCTTGAAGGGGCTGACTGATTTTACGGCTGGTTATCAGAATAATAGTCAATACTAATAAAATGGTAATGCCTGCAATGACAAGCGCGATAGTCAAGAGATGTTTTATAGGGGCATAAAAACGGGTGCTATCAGCCATTGAAACCCAGTGCCACAGGTTGGTTAATGGCGTATTGTCAGTATTTTCCAGGTTGACAATAAAATAGTCATCATCACCTATCGATATTTCAGGCATAACGGTGTCCGGGCTATTGGTCTTACGAGACACAATGGCTTTTAGCACATCTACCGAGGCTTGATCGGGGAGTTTATCGCCATTCAGGATAATCTCGCCAGCATGATTGAATAGTAATAGATGATTTTTGGGTATGGGCATCTGCAGGCTTAAGGCAATACTTTGCCACGGATAGGTCATGATCAGGTAACCTATCGGTGCATTCAAACCAAAACTGGCGTATATCGGCTGCCATAAAGCAATAATAGGCTTATGGGTAATGGGATCAATGTGTTTATCGATCAAATGCTGTTTGTTTTGCAAATAGATAAGGTAATGTTTTAGATCTTTGGGTGCTGCCATTTGATGATCTGATGCGATGAGTTGTCCTGAACGGTCCAGGACATAAAGATGTCCGGGTAACTGGTGCAGCTTTTTAAAGGTTTCCAGGGTACGGGTAATTCTGAGGTCCGCATCTTTTGTCAATACGTCATTCATGACGACCAGACTGCTCCAGGATTTGAGATTGGTAAGTGACTGGCGCAATGTCGCTTCCAGTTCCTGGCGCTTTGCTGTCGCCAGCAAGTGGATTTCTTCAAAGGCACGCGTTTTCAGATATTCTGTCAGCTCAAAGGCGGCTGCACCAAACAGACCGCCTAAGACAAGGATAAAAATGCCGCCATAGGTTAAAAACAGCTGACGAAAGATCGTGAGTTTAATCATTGAAGCTGGCCCAGGATGGTTATGTGAGCGTATTTATCTGGCAAGCTGCCTTCGATATAGGCAATGGCGCCGGGAACCTGTTCAACAAATGACAGGACAGCTTTTCTGGAATTCTGGATGATTGGTAACGGGATACCTTTGTAGTACATTTTTTTTAAATACCAGGCATATTTTTTACTGTTGAGTCCTAATTTGTGTTCAAAGCGCTTGCGCAACGGACTGTCTGAGGGTCTGTTGACGACAATAACAGGTGTGCCATCAGGCCAGAAGCGTTGTTTGAGTAAATAAACAGACTTTATTTTTTCCTTGGGTAATTCTGATAAAGTAGGTGCCCCTGGTAAATGGGCGATAATGGTAATTTTGCTGTCTAAAGCAAAAACGGAGGGTGCTGCCAACAGGGTTAAAAATAAAACAAGTGAACGCATCAGAACATTACCCCGACAGAACTGTATACACCTTCATTTATGCCCAGGTTGGCCCCCCAATGAAAAACATATTCAAGTTTCCAGACCAATGCATTTTGGGTGCGAAAATTAACGCCCAATACAACATTCTGTTGTGATTGGCTCGCATCACGCTGGCTGAAGGTTTCGCCTCGGCTCACCAATGACCAGCGCTCGGTAACAGGTGCGATCCATTGCAGATAACCGCCCCATTCATGATTGCGCCGGCGCCGGCTTTCTGAACCATAAATTGATGCATAAAAAAGTTGAGTGCTGAATTTTACATAATCAAAATCATAGAGACCATCGACAGTGAATAATGTTTGCCGTTCCCGGCGCGTGGTCAATTCAGCATGCTGCACCGAGAAGGCTATTTGGCCGGAAAATTCATCGCCATAGTGTAAATTGATGCCCGTGATATTCTTATAGCGAACGGGGCGCATCTCACGGTTTTTAGGCAGCAATTCCGTCCAGGGTTGATAATACAGATCGATATTGGGCAGCCATTGAGATTGTGGTGAGTAAAGCACGGAAAAACCGGAAATAAATTCCGAGAAATTCAGATAGGTGGTTAAAGGGCGTATTGTGGTCGCCACCAAAGGGCTGGCATGAATCTGGTTCCATTCACCAACGGGCGCCAGCATTTTTCCGATACGCAGCGTCAGTTTATCGGAAATCAGGATGTCATTATAAAGGCGCTCTAAATCAAACTTTCCCGCATGCGCAAAAGCGCCCTGGCCTTCCGTCCAAAGGGGTTGATTAATATATTCAATCTCAAAAAATGGATTAAGATAGCGGTTAAATCGTCCTTGCCCAAACATCGCCAGATCATCGAGGGATAAATCAACGGCCTGTTGCTGATGGATTGGGGCGACAAGTTCAACTAAGGCATAGCCGCTGAATGTCCAGGGGCCCAGGGTGTAGCCATTGCCTAAGGTGTAGTTACCCAGGGTATAGCTATTGGCTTGTTGGCACAGACCAAAAAATAACCACAGGCAAGATGTCAGGAATTTATGAATAGTACACCGAAATATTGTTTTCGGTGATTGTCTATGGGTCATATAAAATGCAATATCTCATTAAAGGCGATTTTACTATAGACGGTAAATTCCAAAAGTTCTATGCTGACATGATGTGTAATTGTTTAAGTACAAGCAACACGGCGTTTTCCATTCAGCCGATATTGCACCGATTTGCTGGAAACTCTGTAAAAGCCTATATAACACAATAACTTGATGATATATTAAAAGCACAAGGCGTCCGTAATCTCGCCCGCGGGTTTTCGGGCAGAAACTTAGCTAACGCTCACGATGGAAACGACAGATGGCATTGATATCACTACGACAATTACTGGACTATGCGGCTGAAAATGATTTTGCCGTACCCGCTTTTAACATCAGCAACATGGAGCAGGTGCAAGCTATTATGCAGGCGGCAGATAATGCCGACAGCCCGGTTATCATGCAGGTTTCAGCCGGCGCCAACCGCTATGCCGGCGAGGTGTTTTTGCGGCATCTGGTGCTTGCTGCGATAGAACAGTATCCGCATATTCCGGTTGTTTTACACCGCGATCACGGGCCGACGCCTGCAATCTGCGCACAGGCGATACAAGCCGGTTTCAGCTCGGTGATGATGGATGGCTCGCTATTGGCCGATATGAAAACGCCGGCCTCATTTGAATACAATGTGGAGGTTACTCGACAAGTCGTCGCTATGGCACATGCCTGCGGCGTGTCTGTCGAAGGTGAAATCGGCTGTCTCGGCTCGCTGGAACATATTGACCAGACATCGGCCGATTCCCAGCGTCTGCTCACCGATCCCGATGAAGCAGTCGCCTTTGTCGAGCAAACCCAGGTTGACGCACTGGCCGTCGCCATCGGCACCAGTCATGGTGCCTACAAATTCAGCAAGCCGCCAACCGGGGAGGTGCTGGTTATCAGTCGCCTGAAAATGCTGCAACAGCGTCTGCCGAACATGCATTTTGTCATGCATGGTTCCAGCTCGATACCCCAGGAATGGCTGAAAATCATTAACCGCTATGGCGGTCAGATTCCGGAAACCTATGGCGTTCCGGTCGAAGAGATCGTCGCCGGCATTTGCTATGGCGTGCGGAAAGTCAATATCGATACGGACCTTAGAATGGCTTCCACCGGCGCTATCCGGCAATTTGTCGGACAACCGGAACATGCCGCCGAACTGGATGCGCGCAAAATTTACCAGGCCGCCCGCGATGCCATGCAGGCCTTGTGTCAATCACGCTTTGAAGCCTTTGGCTGTGCCGGTCACGCGGCTAAAATCAAACCACTGTCGCTGGCCAAAATGCGTTCGTATTATTCATCCTGAAAACAAAACCGAGACCATGACTGCAAATCCGATCGAAACCATCGCTCAACAAAGCCGGCTTGCTGCCAGGCAATTGGCGACGACCAGCGAGGCACAGCGCAATAGTGCCCTCAGCTATATGGCTGAAGCGTTGCAACAACAAAAACAGGCCATTCTGAGAGCTAATGCCAGGGAGGTGGACAAAGCCCGGCAGGCCGGCTTGCCTGCGGCGATGCTCAAACGTCTGAGTCTGGATGAAAACGTCTTTCAATATATTGTATCGCGGCTGCAAAAAGTTGCTGCGCGGCCAGATCCATTAAATCGTGTGTTACACGGTCATACTAACCCGGCTGGATTGCGCGTATATAAAAAATCGGTGCCACTGGGCGTTATCGGCATGATTTACGAATCCAGACCCAATGTCACCACCGATGCCGCTGGCGTCTGTATCAAAAGTGGTAATGCACTGATTCTGCGCGGTGGTTCGGAAGCCCTGCAAACCAATATTCTGTTGGCCGATGCCATGATTGAAGGGGTTGTACGGGCCGGGCTGCCTGAACACGCGATTCAAATCATCCGCCAGCCCGGCCATGAAACGGTCGATCAACTGCTGCAAATGGATGATTATATCGATGTCCTGATTCCGCGCGGGGGTAAAGGATTGATCAAGCGTATCGCCGCTGGTACCCGTATTCCGGTTATCAAACATTATGATGGCATCTGTCATTTATATATTGCGCAAGACGCAGAACCCGAGCAGGCCATCGCCTTGGCCATCAATGCCAAATGTCAAAGCGTGCAGGTATGTAATGCCCTGGAAACATTACTGATTGACCAGGCCTGTGCCGAACAGCTGTTACCGCGATTACATACTGCTTTTAGCGACAAGGGCATCGAATTACGCGGCTGCGAGAAAACCCGGCATATCCTGCCCGACATTGCGGCGGCTACAGAAGAAGACTGGCAAACAGAATATCTGGCGCCCATCCTGGCGGTCAGAGTCGTGACCGATATTGATCAGGCGATTGCGCATATCAATCACTATGGCTCCGGTCATACCGACAGCATTGCAACCGGCAGCCTTGATAAGGCCTGGCAATTTGAACAGCAGGTCGATTCCGCTTCGGTACTGATCAATGCCTCAACCCGCCTCTCCGGTGGCGGCGATTACGGTTTGGGCTCGGTCGTCGGCATCAGTACTGACAAGCTCCATGCCCGCGGCCCGGTCGGCCCGGACGAACTCACCACCTATAAATGGGTAGCGTATGGCAATGGCCATTTGCGGCAATGAGACTGTGAATACAATCTTCACAAATTAACACCGTCCTATGATCAATCCACGCAGTCTGGTACGCGCTCTGGATAAGCACTGGGAGATTATTGAATATCTGGTGGCACTGGGGCGTGAACATATCGCTTTTGAGCGGGATGAGGTATTAAGCTTATTGGCAAAAGCGTACCCGGATTCCAGCCGGGAACAATGTATCGAACGCCTGCAACAGCTTATCAACAGCGAACTTTTGATAAAACTGTCTCACAGCGACAGTTTGCAAATCAATGACGTTGTCAGCCAGTTTGTCAGCAGCCTGTTGCATGAACACGAACTCGGCCTGCCGGAAATTTTAAAAGTCAGAATAAACGATATTCAAAATGGCCTGGCGCAGATGCAACAGGCGATGGACGAACGGGACATGGCCGCCTTGCAAAGCGGCGCCATTCGTATCGACAAGCAATTGCGGGAAATTCTGCAGGCGCTGGAGCGCGACAGCCATGCCATTCAAGCGATTGCCGAACGCGCCAAATCCAGTCATGAAAGCATCCCGCTGGCGCAGCGTTATCGGGAAGTGCTGGACGCCTATGACCATTATGTGCTGCCGATGGAAGCCTTGATGGATTCCGGCGCCGGCGGCACCTTTTATCCCTTGTTGGAACGGGCGGAGTCGGTGCTGGATAACTTGGTGCAGACCCTGTCTACGCAAGGCGGTTTGTACAGCCATCAGCAGATGCTCAGGCAAGTGGGCTTTCGGGTGAAAGATATTCGCCAGCAAGGGCGACTGGCATTAAAACAGGCGACGAACACCTTAATGCCGCTGCGTGAGGAAGTTCGCCGTCATAATCATTTAAGTGCTGCTATCGGCCAGTTACTCGGGGACGTACGCAAAAAAGGTCTCAATCGCAGCTTTCCCGGCCAGTGTGTACCGGTCTGGCGCAAACAACGCAGCCAGTCCATTGCCGCCGGCCCTGAGCTGCTGGCGCTGATGGAGCAGGCGCGTGGTTATCAGGCCAAAACAGTCAGTTTCCCTGAAGAATCTGATGAGCCACTGCTGGTCACACTGGAGCAGGTTGACGAGGACGCCATTCAACAGCATTTGTATCAGTCATTACCGGTTCCGGATTTAATGGACTGGTTGTTGCAGCATTATGCTGATTATCAGGACAGCACCTTGCTGAAACTCTACCACAAGCTGATTCGGCTGCCGGATATTAACGCCACGCCGAACCCGGAGCCGGTTCAACGCACACTGAAACAGGTAAGGCTTAAACTGCACAGTCATATTATGGAGTCTGAATGACAATCGATCTGACCCAATTAACGCAACTGCAAGCATTGTTCAAAACGCTGAGTTCCGGCGCACATCTCAATCGTCTGGAAGATACCGGGCTGTGGACAGAACTGGAAAAGCACTATGAACAGTATCAACAATTGTTTTCCGCACTGGGCTTTACGGTGGTCATGGATGGCCGGGGCTTTGCCTATTTCAAAACCGAACAGGCCAGCTCAAATATCAACAAGCTGAGCAAACGTATTGCCTTGTTTTTGATGTTGCTGTTTGAATACCAGGCCGACCAGGGCTTGCATCTGTTTCAGTTTCAACAATGGCGTATCGACAATGCCTTATTACAAACGCTTGCCCGGCATTATCACGCCATCCTGGAGGCCGAAGAAATGGCCGACAGCCAGGCCTTGAAAGAGACACTGGATCGGGCGGTTCGTGTCGGTTTTGTATTGTTTGATGATGACAGCTACTGGCTGCTGCCGGCTGTCCATCGTTATCTGGATTTATTTGAAGAACTGGCGCAAGCCGATAAACCTGAGTTGACGCCAACAATGGAACCAAGCCCGGAAGATGAACTGGAAGACGAGGACGAATTACAGGAGGACAATCCATGAGTCTGGCGCACTATGGCTTTCAAAAACTGGTTTTACTGAACAGCGCCGGTTACAGCCGGGCAGAGTTGCCACTGGATCAGTCGGTCTCCATTATCGCACCTAATAACACCGGCAAAACCAGCCTGATTAACGCGCTGCAGTTTTTACTGATTATTGACCGGCGCCTGATGGATTTTGGCGCGCATTCAATTGACAGCTCACGCAAGTTCTATTTTCCCGATAACAGCGCCTATATTCTGCTGGAAGTCCTGTTGCCAGCCGGCATGGTGGTTATCGGCTGTGTCGGCAAGGGCCTGAGCCACGATTACGAATATTTTGCCTATCAGGGCAGTCTGGATGTGGATGATTTCCGGCTATCCGACAATACCCTGGTGACCCAGCCCAAACTGATTGAACATCTGCTGACCCGGGGCAAGTCAGCCCGCATCTATCAATCACATGATTTGCGGGCCTTGTTGTATGGCAATCGCCAGAAGCAGCGCTCGGATGAGCCTGACCTGACGATTTTCCCGCTGCTGTTTACGTCGCAGGCGGCCACCTACCAGCGTATTTTAACGCGCACTTTACGGCTCGACAGTCTCGATAGCCGCCAGGTCAAAGCCTATTTGCTGGAAATTTACAAAAACGATTTGCTTGACCGCAGCATTAATTTCAAAGAAGAATGGGATAAATCTTTCGCTGATGTCAATTATGACAAATCCCAGTTTGATGCTGTTTCCCGCAATCAGCCCCTGATTACCGGGTTGGAGAAAAAACAGCAGCAACGCAAAAGTTTACGCGGCAAAATTATTGTTCTGAAACCGTTGATCGAGAAGATGCTGACCCAATGGGAGGATTATTACAACAGCCAACGCACCGAGATGTCCGAAAAACAGGCGCAATTGCAAGCCCGGGAAGCCGAGCTCGAACAGCGGCGGAAAATGATTTATGAAGATCGGGCGAATACCAAAACAGAGCAAAATGCACAGCAGCAGGCCGAACAACGCTATCAGGACTTGAAACTGGAATTTACCTACGTTAAAGACCTGGCGCAGTTGCAGGATGAGCAAAAAGCCCTGCAAACCCAGCGTGATCAACTGGTCTCACGCTTGATTCAGGCGCAAAACCAACACAATGCCAACGCCATCCGCAGTCAGATCAGCAAATGTCAGCAAGAACAACGCAGCCTGCAACAGCAACTGAATACGCTCGATAATAATCTGTTCCTGCAATTGCAACAATCGCTGCCGGCTGAAAGCTTCAACGCCTTGACGCGCTTGTTGGCCAGGCCGCTGTTAAGCTCGGCTGTGGCAGCAGACGATACCGTGCAATTGCTGGATGAAAGCCAGTTGCAACAGGCAGGTCGCAAGCTCAGTCAATATATAAGCGGTGATAAGCTGAAAATGGCCGGTCTTATCATCGACTTGTCCCGGCTGGAAGCCAATCTGCACCTCAAAACGGCCGAAGAATTACAGACCGAACTGCAAGCATTGCAACAGCAGGAAGCCGACTGGAAAAAAACATTGGCAACCGTTGAGCATCTTGAACAGGAACAGGCAAAGCTGGCCGAGTTTGACCGGCAGCTTGAAGAATGTCGGAAAACCATCGAAAAATACAAGGAATTTCAGCAATTGCAAAACAGCGCCGAACAGCGGCAAACCCGTCTTGCCGAGCTTGATAATCTGATGCGACAACTGCAACAGGAAGAACAGCAGTTTGATCAACAGCTCGCCAGCCTCAAGGCCGATTTATCCCGTATCGAAAAAGCACAGGGAACGCTTGAACAGCAACACTTGCGTATCGATAAAGCCCGTCAGCAACGCAAAGATCATACGCCATTGTTTACTCATCTCGAGCAGCGGCCACATCTGCCCTATATGGAAAACGCAGCCTTTGACATCACACAACTGGCCGATCAAATCGAGCGTTATAACCAGGATTGTCAGGAATTGTCTGATCTGGACAAGCTGTTGGCCGACGGTCTGACTCAGCTCCATCATGACGGAATTAACAAATTCCAGATTCAGGACGATCCGGAACAGGAACTGCAAGCGCTGTTCAATTACACTGCTCAACTCAAACAGGAGCAGGCGGCCATCGAACGCAAGGCGCGTTCGGCCGTTGTCCAGGTTGCCGCCATCTTGCGTGATTTGCGTGACAGTCTGGAAACCTTGAAACGGCGCATGGCCGACTTCAATAAAATCATCAGCCGCCGTCAGCTGTCCGATCTGAAAGTCTTTAAAATCGAGCCACGCGAAGAAGAGGCCATCGTCAATGCCATTCGCACCTTGATTTCCACGTCTGAACAGGTCGATTCCGGCAACTCGTTTGACCTGTTCGATCATAATACTGTGCTGGACGACAAAGTGCTCAACAAGGCCAAGGATTTGTTGATTAAACAGGGCGAGAAACTCGGCAGCCTGAAGGTTGAACATCTGTTCCGGCTGGTTTTCGTCATCGGCAAGCAAAACCAAAAGCCTGCTGAATTTGACGATTTGGACAGCGCGGCATCCAACGGCACCGTTTTGATGGCCAAACTCATCACCGGGCTGGCCATGCTCAATCAGATGCAGGATGCCAGAAAAAGTATCAAAACCGCCTGTTATCTGGATGAAGCCGCCTCATTGGACCAGGCCAATCAACGCAATTTAATCGAAACCGCAGACGAATTTGGCTTTTCGCTGATTTTTGCCTCACCCGAGCCACAAATCACCGCCCGCTATTGTGTACCCATCGGCACGCAAAACGGTAAAAACTATATCAGCCGCCTGAACTGGCAGATTCTGGAACCGATTGAGGAGGCACCGGCATGAACGCCCGGGCGGATGCTGCCCGGCATTTGCTGAACAATTCAGGGGAACTGAAGAAATCCGAGCTGACTGTCGGGCAGCGCAAGGCATTGGAAGAACTGATGCAGCAAACCCGTTTTATCGAAATCGTCAAACAGGGGCGCAGCACCTTTTATCGCGTCACCAATAAAACGGCACTGGAAAACTATCTCGCCCGGCAGCAACCGTTGACAGAAGCCGAACTGCCCACTGATATTCCCGATCGCAGCCGCAATGTCGGCCTTCATGGGGACAGTAAAAAAGGCAAATCTACGCATGATAATTATTATCTGTTGATGAAAGCCTGGAGTGATGGCGTCATCTGGTCAAATGGCAAAGCTCAGCTGGATGTTGCCACCCAGACCCGCCAATTCGGTCTGGCGGCATTACAGGTGAGCGTCAATCAATCCTGGCAATGTAACAAGCCTTTGTTATTGATTGAAAACCAGGCTTTGTTTGACCGCTGTGACTGGCTGGATAATGGTTTCGATGGCTGCCTGATTTATTATGCCGGCCAATTACCGGATATTCTGTTGCAATGGCTGGCAGAGCGCCCTCGCAGCCATCAGCTTGTCTTGTTCCCGGATTACGATGGCGTGGGCCTGTCAAATTACGTTCGCTTGCTTGAATCTATTCATCCTGAAACACGGCTTGATTTTTACTGGATGCCGGGGTGGCAGGAAAAGCTGCAAATGTTTGGGGATTCCACAGTCTGGGCTAAAACCCATACCCTGTTTGAAAACGCCTGCCATAAACTGCAAGCAATCGGCGCTATGGATGAAAATTTTCAACAACTCGCCAGACTTTCTCAGCATGTGGGTAAGGCCCTGGAACAAGAGGCGGTTTGGTTATAACATCGCCTGATCCATACGAACAAAAGGAGGCATGGTTATGCCATTGGATTTATCAGATACCTTGGTGATTGGTATCACCTCGACCGCACTATTCGACTTGAGTGAAGCCGATACCATTTTTCGGAAAACATTCGAGGCTGATCCGGACGCTGCTATCGATGCATACCGGCGCTATATGGAGGAAAGGGAAACCGAGCCTTTAGCACCCGGAACGGGGTTCTATCTGGTCAAGGCATTGATGTCATTGAATCAGTTTAAGCCTGAAGGTGAATCACCTTTGGTCGAGGTTGTCGTCATGTCCCGCAACAGCCCGGAAACCGGCATTCGTGTGTTTCACAACATCCGCCAGCAGCGGCTGGATATTACCCGCTCGGCCTTTACTGGCGGGGAATCTGTTGTGGATTATCTGGATGCCTATGATGTTGATTTGTTTTTGACGACGAATCCAAAAGATGCGCAGCGGGTTATCGATAGTGATACCTGCGCCGTTGCCATCGTTAAAGAGCCGCCTTCCGATATTGAAAAAATCCCTGAAGGTCAGGTGCGTCTGGCTTTCGATGGCGATGCTGTGTTGTTCAGCGATGAAAGCGAAATTGTTTATAAAGCAGAAGGGCTGGCAAGATTTCAACACCTTGAAAATGAGCAAAAAGATATTCCTTTGAAAGATGGGCCGTATGCCACGTTGCTCAAGAAGCTGGCGCGATTACAGGAACGTTTGCCGCACAGGGTGGAGGTGTCACCTATCCGCATCGCCATCGTTACTGCACGAAACAGTCCGGCGGAAATGCGTGTGATTAAAACACTCAGGCATTGGGGTGTTTATGTGGACGAAATATTTTTTTTAGGCGGGCTGGATAAAGCCAAAATTTTAAAAGCCTTCAAGCCGCATATTTTCTTTGATGATCAGGATGTGCATTTAGACCCGGCTGCCAAAAACATTCCAGCCGGCAAAGTGCCTTACAAATCGGATTCACCATTGAATGACAAGTCCTGAGCTGGCAATCGCTGTCAAGACGAGGAAACCTTGCTGCCCATTTTCAACAGCAAGGTTTTTATAAAATTCAATGATTTATACAGCTCATGTAGTGCTTGCCTTGCACCACAACATAGAATCAAAAATACGAACCGCGTAACATCAGTTAAAAAGATATAGCCGCTTGTACCCAAATTTTTTGCGTATCATTTTTAAAACCGCCCGGTGCATTTTTGTCGCCATTATAGTAAGCATATTTGGCCAGCAAGGAATAGTGCTTACCGAATTTTTTAACGGCAAGAAGATCGTATTCATCCGCATAGTCAAACGCGCTGCTGTCATCCTGGAACTTATGATAAACAAACATCAACTTGGTGCCTGCGACTTTGGTGGCCAGAGTGGCATTGATGTCACGCAAGCCTGTGGTCGGAGTGGACAGGAAGCGATCAGCCCAGCCTTGAAAAGCGTGGTTAGTACCGAGTGGTGTCTGGAATGCCGCACCATCATGCCCATCTAATTGCTCCATGGCACCTTTCAGGGTAAAACCAAATGCGCTGAGGCCAGCCATAATATTATAGCGATCGAGACCGTAGCTTAACGGGTTGTTACTATAGTCTTCCTGGTAACTGTATTCGGCTGTGTAATGTAAGGTGAAGGTGTCATTTAACTTGGGCGAGCCGGTAAAACGAATACCGTATGTCTGGGTGGCCTTTTGTGATTGGTCACCGCGAAAACCCAGCCAATAGCCGTAAGCAATGGCATGGCCGTAATTCCCCAGATTGTGATCGATATGTACCAGTGGGGCGTCGATATTGTCGGTCAGAGATTTGATGTTTCTGACTCTGCCAATATAACCGGCTTTAATGGTGACATTTTTGATCGACTTGTTGGTGACTATGACGGCATCATAGGTTTGCTCCATTTGCCGCCAGCCAACATTACCGATAAAGCGGTCATCATCGAGTTTGATACGTTGCCTGCCGCCTTTGATTTCCGTATCGGGAATGCCTTTGAAGGTCAGCCACAACTGGTTGAGTTCATGCCGGTCAGCCGGATCGACAATGACATTATATTGTGAGCTTCCGTAGACATTGGCTGGAACATAGTAATCATTCTGCGCGGCAAAAAGGGTTTCATATTCGGCAAAGCCCTGAAAATAAGCGATTTCCGGTGTCAAATAACCCAGGCGTAAACGAAAGGTATTGGCATGAGCGGGTTTGGCCGGGTTGTTTTTGGTATCGGCATATTCATAACGATAACGTAAATCGAACTTGATTTGCCCGTATTTGGCATCGGCCTGTCCAAACTTCAAGGTATTGTCAATAGCATCATTGATATCGGCATAGGCGTGTTGCGGGAGGGTGGCTGCGACTAAAGCCACTGCGAAGCCGATGTGTTTGATTGGCTTGTTCCAATCAGAGGTTTTTTCGGACATCATCATAGGTTTACTCCTTATCGATTAAGAAAATTATAGTGATAGGACTTTACGGGGTCTTGAGTGGGGCAAATAACTTTATTCAGCACCTCAATATAAAACCTCACCATTAATGGCGAGGATACAAAGGTGCAATATCTTCTGTAAGAAAACCTTGGCCTTCGGGGCGAGGTGCTGGATTTATTTACTTTAGCATGTGTCATGATTATCAAGATTAAAAATTCGGGTAAAGTGTTGCCCTGTAAAATAATGTAATGTGTTTTTCAGCGAGGGAAGGAGCCTTTATCGGCCCGGTTTTCCATTAAGACTTATTTAGTTCTGGTTAAGCATTTATTGTGCCAGTTATATCCTTGATGTGGTTGTTTTTGAAACTCCAGTAAAATCAATGTGGTATGAAGTTGTGTGACTGGGTAATTTATTTGATAGCAGAAAAAATACCCTTACTATTGTACGCTTTTATTCCAGAATGCACTAAATTGGCGATAACATAATCGGTTGTTGTCGTTGTTAATGGGCATTTAAAATGCCTTTTGGCATTACAAAACAGAAGCACTTTTATCCACACTCTTATAACGGCATATTAAAATGATTATCGGCATTGATCTGGGAACGACCCATTCTGAAGTGGCCTGTGTTGAGCAGGGTATTCCGCGCATCCTCAGCGACCGGGGACAAAAACTGTTGCCTTCGGTTGTCGGGCTGGATGAACAAGGGAGCGTATTGGTCGGACAAGCGGCCAAAAATCAGGCCTTATTGTTTCCGGAACGCACGATTCAATCTGTCAAACGTTTGATGGGCAGCGATCAGCCCGTTACGCTGGGTGATCAAACGTTTTCCCCGCAGGAAATTTCGGCTCTGATTCTAAAGCGCTTAAAAACCATTGCCGAGCAGGCCAGTGGCCAAATCATCGAGCAGGCCGTGGTCACGGTTCCGGCTCATTTTTCCGAAGCGGCGCGACAAGCAACCTATCAAGCGGGTGAGATTGCCGGCTTATCGATTGTCAGAATGATTAACGAGCCAACTGCGGCGGCGCTGGCTTATGGGTTGGATAAAAAAACGGCGGCCACTGTGCTGGTTTATGATCTGGGCGGGGGAACGTTTGATGTGTCTATCGTGCGGATTGAAAATGGCGTCACTGAAGTGTTGGCCAATAATGGCAACACGCAATTGGGCGGCGATGATTTTGATCGGCAAATCGTCGAGTTTCTTTTAGATCATCTGCGCCAGCAGTTTAATGTCGATGTCAGTCATAACCCGCAAGTCATGGCGCGTTTGTTGCGCGCGGCCGAGCAGGCCAAAATTCAGTTATCGGATTTTCCATTTGCCCGGATTGAGGCGGAGTATCTGCTGCAACATGACGGCTTGCCGGTCAATTTGTCGGTGGAATTATCGCGTGCCGAGTTTGAAGCGATGATAGCGCCGGCCATTCAGGAAACCATGGCATGGGTGCAAGACAGTTTAAAACAGGCTCGCCTCAAAGCCGAGGCCATCGATGATATTTTGTTGGTTGGCGGCTCCAGCCGGATCCCCTGTATTCGGCATTATCTGTTTGATGTCTTTGGTATCGAAGCACGTGCCGATGTCGATCCCGAATTATGCGTGGCACAAGGCGCCGCGATTCAGGCGGCACTGATTGAAGGACAGGCCATCGATACCTTATTGATTGATGTTGCGCCTTACAGTTATGGTTGCTCGGTGATTGGCAGCCTGGATGGTCAATTTTACCCGTTTCAATATGTGCCGATTATTGCTAAAAATACGCCGCTGCCGGTCAGTAAAAGTGAAGCGTTTGAGACCAGCTATGACAATCAGGCTTTTGTCGATATTGCAATTTATCAGGGTGAAAGCAGAGATGCACTGGAAAACATCAAGATTGGTGAATTTCGGGTAGAAGGTTTAACGCCGGCGCCAGCGGGCAGCATCATCATCGTGACCTTGTCGCTGGACTTGAATGGTTTACTGACGGTTACCGCCGTTGAAAAAGCCACTGGCCTGGAAAAAAGCGTGACCATCGAACAGGCTTTGGCACGACTGGAGCCTGAAAAGATAGAGCAGGCGCAACAAAAAATAACGGCTTTGTTTGGGCATCTGGAAAACGGCTCGCGTTTCCAACCTGTCGAACCGGAATTTCGGCCTGAGCAAATACCGGAAATTATCGGCGCCGAACAGGTTGTGCAGCAGGCTGAAATGCTGTATCCAGGTTTGTCGGATGCAGAGCGCGCGGCGTTACAAAAGCTTGTTGATGCGTGCAAGATGCAGATTGCACAACAAGATATTGCCGGGCTCGAACACAGCACCGCATTGCTTAAGGAAAAATTATTACAACCTGATGTTACGCAGTGACTTTTCCCTCATTCCTCATACAGACACAGAGACCACTGAGAACACAGAGAATGAAGCCGTTCAGCAAGGAT
>CAYUAE010000002.1:8242-40692 GCA_964442675.1 uncultured Methylomarinum sp. | reverse complement strand
CAACTTTTTCGCTGGTAAATATGATTTCATCAACGGTTTTGGCAATCTTTTTGACAAAGGAATTAAAGCTGGATGCGACCCAGGCAAATTCGGATTTTCCTTCTGCTTTAAGACGGGCGCGGAGATTGCCTTCGCTACCGGCAATATTTTGTAGATTTATAGCCAGATCGGTCAACGGCGCAATGATGATTTTATTCATCACAAAATAGCCGGTGCCGCCGATAATGAACAAGGCCAGTGCTAAAAAGCCAACTGCACTCAAGATTTTGTGATTGAGAACTTCCGCATCGACGGTATAAGGCGTAATGATTTCAAATGCACCATGCAGTTGGCCGGCTCGGTTATTTTCCATTTTATAACCTAATAAATCCAGGCCCCGGTCATTGCCCCAGATGGCTTGTGATGTGGTTGGATCGCCATGACATAATTCACATTGTTTTTGCATGAAGACCGGTCTGAAATAGCGTGTTTCCTGTTTTTCTTCATCGATATAACGATATTCTGTCGCGGAGGGGTGTTGTTCGAAATAGGCCAGCACTTTTTTTTCCAGTTCATCGGCTTCGTTTTTAGGGTTGCGGGCGTTGATTCGCGGCGCTTTAAAACGAAAGCCGCCTTCTTTGGCTTTTTGTTGAACAACAGACCAGGCGTTTGCGACGGGCACCGAGGCGAAAACGATTTGGGCGGCTTCCTTATGACTTTTGTTATGAGTCAGTTGTTTAAGTAAAGCAACAGAAAAAATACCTTTATCCCAGTTGTCGACAACTTTATCTCGAATTGACTCGGAAACCATAAGTAGTTGTTTGGCCGATTCAAATTTGTGATCAAGCATTTGCTGTTTTTGCATATTGGCGTATAAAACAACCACACCGATACCGAGTAGTGTTAACACCCCCATGGTAATGGCAACGACTTTCGTGCCAACAGAATGGATATTCATCAATCGCATTTTGGTCTCCGCAGAGTAAATTCAAGTCATGATTCGATAAAAACAAGTTTAGTACAAAAAAAAATTATGACAGGAAGATTACAACTATTTTATGTTTGTTATAGTGCAAGTAATGTGTATAAATATTGGGGAAAAGGCCGGTTGTTGATATGATAAAGGAATTTTTGAGTGTCAGGCTGGCATGGAAAGTCAACAATATTGTTTGCAGGTCAATAATTTAGCGTGTGTCCGGGATGATCGGGTGTTGTTTGAAGGGTTGACGTTTTCGTTGCACCCAAAACAAATTTTGCTGCTGGAAGGCAAAAACGGTAGCGGAAAAACATCATTATTACGCATTTTATGCGGATTCAGGGAGCCTGATGAAGGGGAGGTTCTATGGGATGGTATAGCGATTGATCGCAGTGAATTTTATCGCCATATGGCTTATGTCGGTCATTTGGAAGGCCTGAAAAAAGAACTGACTGTGGTCGAAAACCTTAAAATGGGGCAGGCCTTAGGCTTTCCGGGCAAAATGACCATTGATCAGGCGCTCGCTAAAGTTCATTTGCAAGGTTATGATGACACACTCGTTCAGGCGCTGTCTGCAGGTCAAAAGCGGCGCTTATCACTGGCTCGGTTATTGATTACTGATGCTGTATTATGGATTCTGGATGAACCCTTGACGTCATTAGATAAGGAAGGGATAGATTTGGTTGAATCGATCATGATTGAACATGTTGTCACCCATCAAGGCATGATTGTTTTAACCTCACATCATGATTTAAGTCTGCCTGCAGTCGATGTGCAACGGATCAATTTATCGTCATGTCATTAATTAAAGCGTTTGTCGCCATTATTCGGCGCGATTTGATTCTGGCGGTTCGCCGCCGCGCGGAAATTGTCAATCCGTTATTCTTTTTTGTTCTTGTCGTGACATTATTTCCTTTAGGCATTGGCGCTCAGGCCAAATTATTGCAAGCGATGGCTCCGGGCGTCATTTGGGTATCTGCTTTGCTTGCCGCGATGTTGTCTCTGGACAGTTTGTTCAGGTCCGATTTCGATGATGGTTCGTTGGAGCAAATGCTGCTGAGTCCTTATCCTGTCGCGGTTTTGGTGTTAGGTAAAATTGTGGCGCATTGGCTGGTGACCGGCTTACCCTTGATTTTGATTGCGCCCTTGCTGGCGGTTTTTTTAGGCTTGCCGGATGCTGCAATGGGAACTTTAGTTAAAACGCTGGTCTTAGGTACGCCTGTGCTGAGTTTGATTGGTGCGATTGGTGTCGCTTTGACCGTGGGCTTGCGTCGAGGGGGTATGATTTTATCGTTATTGGTGTTGCCTTTGTATATTCCGGTACTGATTTTTGCCAGTAATGCGGTCGATATGGCGGCGATGGGATTACCTGTTTCAGCGCAGATTAATATTTTAATGGCAATATTGTTTCTGGCGTTGGTGTTGGCGCCTTTACCGGCAGCGGCGGCATTAAAAATGAGTGTGAACTAGGGTTTATCACTATTCATACATATAATGATCACCCTTGAAACTTAAGGAAAACAATGAACCAACAAAAAAACTACCGGTCCATCTTCAGTCCGGCTACCCGGCAAGAAAGAGAGAAAAATTTTAAAGATTACTGGGAATTCACCCAACAGCATGGTGGTGAATTGTTTGAAGAGGACAAGGATTTGGCAAAAAAACGAGCCAAATTGAAATATTTTCAGGATAACCCGGTTAAATTACGTCAACCGTTAGCCGATCCCGATGCGTTTTATCGCAATTATGTCGAAATGCAGGATGCGCCAGAAACGCTGGATAAAATGACCCTGATGCTGACTGCTATTTATAAATTTGCTCGCCATGAATGGGTGGGGATTAAAGGGGCGTGGGATGTCGTTCCTGATATGGCAAATTCACACACAGTTGAAGATAAAATCAGTCGAATCCATTTGGCCGAAGAATTTTGCCATGTCCGCTTGTTTGATGAAATGCTGAAAACCTGCGGCCTGGATAAGGTGGAATGGGTGCCATTGACGCCTTTTAAAGAAAAGGTTTATGAACAATTCCCTAAGTTTCCAGGATTTTTAATGGATACGCCGGCATTTGTCACCGAATTGATGGGGGTGACGTTTTATTGTCATCTGTATGATGTTTTCGATGATGTCCTGGCCGATGAGCCAGAGGTCAAGGCCCGGTTGAAGGCCTTGTTAGATGAAATTACCATCGATGAAGTGGCGCATGTGGGGCAGCGGCGTAATTTTATCGGCCCCATTGGCATGAAGGTCTCTAAAGCTTTGGTCAAGCCGTTTTATACGATGTTTTTTGCCGATATTCCTGAAGTTGCATTGCTGTTCGATGTGCCAAAAATGATCGAAGATGGCAGAAATTTTGATTTTAATGCGCTGCCGGATGAGATGGTGGCACGAAGCTGGATTCCTTCCTATTGTGTTAATCCGCACACCGTAAATTAAGTTTTCATCAAGAAATTACGAATTATTTATGTCAATTATTCCCGCACCTGTCAGTCGTTTTTTTCATCGTATGGCGTCTCCGCCAATTTTTTATGCGTTTGCTGACAAATTAATCCCGTGGTTAAGCCTGATTTTTATCGGTTTGACCGGCGCAGGTTTATATCTGGGGTTGTTTGTCGCGCCTGCTGATTATCAACAAGGCGACAGCTACCGGATCATTTATATTCATGTGCCGGCCGCCTGGATGTCGTTGTTCATTTATGTGTTGATGGCAATATGTGGTGGCATTGCCCTGATTTGGCGGATGAAGCTGGCTGAGGTGATGATGGTGAGCAGTGCGCCGATCGGTGCCGGATTTACCTTTATTGCACTGGTGACAGGCTCTTTATGGGGCAAGCCGATGTGGGGTACCTGGTGGGTTTGGGATGCACGTTTGACGTCAGAATTGATTTTGCTGTTTTTGTATCTGGGCGCCATCAGTTTGTATGGTGCGATTGAAGACAGGCGTACGGCATCGCGCGCGGTCGCCATTCTGGTCATCGTCGGTGTTGTCAATATTCCGATTATTCATTACTCGGTACAATGGTGGAATACATTGCATCAAGGGCCTACTGTTGCAAAAGCGGGTAAGCCGTCTATTCATATCAGTATGCTGATTCCGCTGTTATTGATGGCGACAGCGTTTAAATTACATTACGCCATCGCCGTGTTGCAGGCGGCGAAAGTCGAAATTTTAAAACGTGAACAAAATACGCAATGGGTTAAAAAATTGATAGAGGGAAATTCATGAACTGGCAGGAATTTTTTGCCATGGGTGGCTATGGCTTTTATGTCTGGGTTTCGTATGGATTATGTGCTGTGGTTTTAATCCTGTTAATCGTCTATCCCGTTCGGCAACGTAAGCGTTTGCTGCGACAATTGGCCTTGAAACAAAAGAGAATACAATCATGAAACCGATCCGAAAACAACGCTTGGGGCTGATTCTGCTGATGCTGGCGGGGGTCGCGCTGGCAGTCACGTTTGCGCTGAAAGCGTTTAATGAAAATTTGATGTATTTTTTCTCCACTACCGATGTGGCAGAGGGAAAAGCGCCTGCAAATACTTTGATCCGGTTGGGTGGCATGGTTGTGAAAGGGAGTGTAAAAAGACCGGGTGACGGCATGACCGTGCATTTCAAATTAACTGATTTTAATAAGGAAGTCAGCGTCGAATATACCGGTATTTTGCCGGATTTATTCCGTGAAGGGCAGGGCATCGTGGCGAAAGGGCGCTTGGATAAACGCGGGGTTTTCGTGGCCGAGGAAGTTCTGGCTAAGCACGATGAAAACTATATGCCGCCTGAAGTGGCCGATAGTTTGAAAAAGCAGGGCACTACGCCGACAAGGATGGAAAAATGATTCCTGAAATTGGACATTTTGCCTTGATTCTGGCCCTGTGCATGGCCATTGTGCAGGCTTTTTTACCGCTGATTGGTGCCTCAAGACGGATTGTTGGCTGGGTCAATCTGGCACGGCCTGCCGCCTATGGACAATTATTGTTTATGGGCATCGCTTATGCCTGTTTAACCTATGCCTTTTTAGTGCATGATTTTTCAGTCGCGTATGTCGCTCAGAATTCGAATACGGCGTTACCTACCTTATATTTGATTTCCGGCGTTTGGGGCGCGCATGAAGGCTCATTGCTATTATGGGCTCTGACTTTATCGATCTGGACCGGGTTGGTGGCATCGCTCAGTCGTTCTATTCCACAGCTTACGATGGCGCGTGTACTTGGGGTGATGGGGCTGATTAGCATTGGATTTATTCTGTTTTTATTATTGACCTCAAATCCATTTACACGGTTGTTTCCATTTCCACAGGAAGGCCGTGATCTGAATCCTCTTTTGCAAGATCCAGGTCTGGCCATTCATCCGCCCATGCTTTATATGGGCTATGTCGGCTTTTCCGTCGCCTTTGCTTTTTCCATTGCGGCATTACTTGAAGGACGGCTGGATTCAGCCTGGGCGCGTTGGTCGCGGCCGTGGACAAATGCAGCCTGGGTATTTTTAACCTTCGGTATCGTTTTGGGCAGTTGGTGGGCCTACTACGAATTAGGCTGGGGCGGCTGGTGGTTTTGGGATCCGGTCGAAAATGCATCGTTTATGCCGTGGCTGGTGGGAACGGCATTGATTCATTCTTTGGCTGCCAGTGAAAAAAGAGGGGTATTTAAAACCTGGACGGTGTTGCTGGCAATTTTTGCGTTTTCGTTGAGCTTGTTAGGTACATTTCTGGTACGTTCCGGTGTATTAACCTCGGTCCATGCGTTTGCCAGCGATCCGGCGCGTGGTTTGTTTATTTTGATTTTTCTGGCTGTAGTGGTGGGGGGCTCATTGTTGTTGTATGCCATTCGTGCACCACAGGTTAAAAGCAGTGCCAGTTTTGAACTGGTGTCACGCGAGTCGGCATTATTGATCAATAATGTGTTGCTGGTGGTGACCGCCGCCAGTATCTTACTGGGGACTTTGTATCCCTTGTTTATTGATGCTCTGGGGCTGGGTAAGATTTCAGTCGGTCCGCCGTATTTTAATGCGGTATTTATTCCTCTGATGGCGCCATTGTCGGTTGCTGTCGGGTTTGGTGTGTTGTTACGCTGGAAGCGGGATGCATTAGGGCGCTTATTAAAACGCTTGTCACCGGTTTTTATAGCGTGTTTGGTTGTCGGGTTGATGTTGCCTTTAGTGATGCCGTATTATTCCTGGGCAGCTGCATTAGGCTCTATCCTGGCCTTATGGAGTGCAGCGACTACCGCCTTGGCATTTAAAGATCGCTTAGGGCAATACGGATTCAGTCTGGCTCGACTCAGGCAGATACCGGCTGGTTTTTATGGCATGTCGATTGCCCATCTTGGCATTCCTGTTTTTGTTATCGGTATTACGTACACATCCGTTTACAGTATCGAAAAAGATGTTCGTATGGCTCCCGGTGATACGCTCGATATGGGCGGGTATGTGTTTGAATTTCATGGTGTCAAGCAGACCGAAGGCCCAAATTATACCGCCCAGGAAGGTTTTTTGACGGTCCGTTATGAGGGTAAGGAAGTCGCAAGCTTAGCGCCACAGAAACGAATTTACCGGGTGCGCACCATGCCGATGACGGAAGCGGCTATCGATGCTGGTGTATTCCGGGATTTGTTTGTCGCGATTGGCGAACCCCTTGATGCAAAAGGTGCCTGGAGTTTGCGTATTTACTATAAGGCCTTTATTCGCTGGATCTGGATGGGGGGTGTTTTTATGGGGTTAGGCGGTATTATCGCGTGTTTTGATCGGCGTTACCGGGTCAATGCCAAAGCTTTGAAAAGTCATGCTTAAATATATTATTCCACTGTTGCTGTTTGTGGTGCTGGCGGTGTTTTTGGCGCTGGGCCTGAAGCTTAATCCGCGCGAAATTCCCTCGCCACTCATCAATAAACCGGCGCCGGCTTTTTCATTGCCGATATTAGGGCGCCCTGAACAGCGTTTTTCACCGGATCAACTTAAAGGCAAAGTCTGGATGCTCAATGTCTGGGCCTCATGGTGTGTGTCCTGTCGTTCAGAGCATCCGGTGCTGAACGAATTCAGTCGCACGCACGATGTCATTATTGTTGGCTTGAATTATAAGGATGATGCACAGGCAGGGCAGCAATGGCTGGCTGAGTTGGGAAACCCGTATTTTTTGAGCGTTATGGATCAGGATGGCCGCGTGGGGATCGATTATGGTGTCTATGGGGTGCCAGAAACCTTTGTCATCGACAAAAAAGGCGTGATCCGGTTTAAATTTACCGGCCCGGTTTCGATGAAAGCGGTGAATGAAACCTTTATTCCGCTCCTTCAACAACTACAGGCTGAGGCGCCATGAAAACGTTAATATTCACTTTTTTATGTGTTGTTTCTGTCACAGTCATGGCGGCTGTGGAATACCGCAAGTTTGATGACCCACAGCAGGAGCAGGCGTATCAAAATTTGACTAACGAACTCCGTTGCCTGGTCTGTCAAAACCAGACCATAGCCGATTCTAATGCAGATTTAGCCAAAGACTTACGCCGGCAGGTATACGAAATGCTGCAACAAGGTAAGAGTCAGCAGGAAATCGTTGATTTTATGACCCAGCGTTATGGCGATTTTGTTATGTATCGCCCACCTTTGAAGCCGAAAACGATTATTTTATGGGTCGGGCCTGCGGTGTTTATTGTTATCGGACTGGTTGTTCTGGTGATTATCAGCCGCAAAAAGGCGGCCGGTGTCCAGTCGGTTGCATTAACTGAACACGAAGAAAAACGAATCCGCCAATTACTTGAACAAGAGGATGATGCGTGAATATGATGTTTTGGGCGGTCGTAACCACACTGATTACAGTCGCGTTGTTGATCTTGATTCTGCCTCTGATCAGGAAAAAAGAATTGGCTGATTCCGATGTTGAGCAGCGCAATATCCAGATTGCACGGGAGAAACTGGCTGAGTTGAAGCGACAATTGAAAGCAGGTGCATTAACACAGCAACAGTATGATGAGCAGTTTGTAGAGCTTGAATTGGCACTGAAAAACGATCTGGACGCTGTAGAAAAGCGGCAGTCGGCAACGCAAGGCCGCTGGGTAGCTTTTTTATTGCTGCTGTTTGTTCCTGCATTGAGTATCGTGCTTTATTCTGTATTGGGCGACCCTGATGCCATTGCGAAACAGGCTGAGCAGCAACAAATGATGCAAAAACAGCAGCAGGCACAGGCGAACATTGAGCGTATGGTAAGCAGTTTGGCGCAGCGCCTGCAAAAAAATCCGGATGATTTGGAAGGCTGGATGATGTTAGGGCGTTCATTTCTCTATATGAAACGGTATCAGGCCGCGAGTGAGGCGTTTGCGCAAGCCTATCGCCTGCAACCTGAAAATGTTGCTGTTGTTTTGCAGTATGCCGATGCATTGGCGGCCGCGCATGATGGGAAATTATCCGGGAAGCCGGCGCAATTGATCAAACAGGCTTTGCGATTACAAGCTGATAATCAAACCGCGCTGTGGATGTCAGGCCTGGCCAGCGTCGAAGCCGGTCAATTACGACAAGCGTTGGAAACATGGCAGAAACTTGCCTCGTTGACCGATAAACAGTCACCGTCTTATTCGAAGCTTTCGGCATTGATTCAAGCATTGCAGCAAAAACTGGCTGAAAACGATTCCTTAAAACCTGTTCCTGCCGCCAGCACTGCAGGTGTCAATATTCAGGTGCAGGTTGATTTGTCTGAAACCTTTAAAAACCGGGTCAATCCTGATGATACGGTATTTATTTATGCGCGGGCTTTGAATGGGCCTAAAATGCCATTGGCCATTGTGCGTAAACAAGTCAAGGATTTACCGATAACCGTGAATCTGAATGACAGTATGGCAATGATGCCGACGATGAAATTATCGACATTCAAACAATTGGAAGTCGTGGCACGTGTGTCTAAAAGCGGCAATGCGATGGCGCAGCCCGGCGACTTAATCGGTAAACAGGACTTGAAAAAAGTACAGGCAAAACAAACCCTGCATGTCATCATTGACAGGATGGTGAACTGATGGACCAATCGATTCAGTTTGACCTGGATTTAATCCACCGTTACGACAAATCCGGGCCACGATATACCTCTTATCCGACGGCATTGGAATTGCATGAGGGCTTTGGTGAGGCTGAGTATCGTGCGCAGATTGAAAAATCCAATGCCCAGGGTGGCCCGTTATCGCTGTATTTCCATATTCCTTTTTGCGATACCGTTTGTTTTTATTGCGCCTGTAATAAAATTATCACCAATAATCGTAAACATGCCGTACCTTATCTGGAAAACCTTTGTCGGGAAGTCGCATTGCAGGGCGCGTTATTCGATCAGAACAGGGTGGTCAATCAGCTGCATTGGGGGGGCGGAACACCGACATTTTTAAATCCCGAGCAAATGCGGCAGTTGATGGAGACGACCCGGCAGTTTTTTCTGTTGCGTGACGATGATCAAGGCGAGTATTCGATTGAAGTGGATCCTCGGGAAACAGATGATCAAACTTTGGCTGTTTTAAGGCAGCTTGGTTTCAATCGGATTAGTTTAGGTGTACAGGATTTTGATCCTGCCGTACAAAAAGCGGTTAATCGTATTCAAAGCACTGATCAAACCTTTCAGGTCTTGGAAGCTGCGCGTAAAGAAGGTTTCCGTTCAACCAATGTCGATCTGATTTATGGTTTGCCGTTACAGACGGTAGAGAGTTTTGATCAAACTCTGGAGCAGGTGCTGGCGTATCGGCCAGAGCGTTTTTCAATTTTTAATTATGCACATTTGCCCAGTCGATTTAAAACCCAGCGTCAGATCCGAGATGTTGATTTACCACGGGCTGATGTTAAGTTAGAAATATTACAGCATGTTGGCAAAAAGCTGACCGATGCGGGCTATGTTTATATTGGCATGGATCATTTCGCCTTGCCGGATGATGAATTGGCCGTTGCACAGCGGGAAGGGAAGTTGTATCGAAATTTTCAGGGTTATTCGACCCATTCTGATTGTGATCTCGTGGGTTTAGGGATGACTTCTATTGGTCGTGTTGCCGATGCTTATGTCCAGAATTTGAAAGATTTGGCCGCCTATAATGAAGCATTGCAACATAATAAGTTACCCGTTTTTAAAGGGGTTGCATTGGATGAGGATGATAAACTACGGCGGGCGGTTATTACCCAGCTGATTTGTCATTTTCAACTGAATTTTTCAGATATAGAAAGCCGTTTCGCGATTGATTTTGAAGACTATTTTTCCAGTGAGCTGCAACAGCTCGTAGCGATGGCAGATGATGGTTTGTTAAGCCTGGATCAACAACAGATTAAGGTATTATCACCGGGGCGGCTGCTGATTCGCAATATTTGCATGGTATTTGATAAATATCTGGCGCAAAAAACGCAGCAATTCTCTAAAGTTATTTAGTGCATCGTCTGTAACACAGTTCCAATAATGTCCAGTGCGCGGCAGCAATAGCCGTGTTCATTATCATGCATCAGGCAAATTCCCAGGTGCCGTTTATCGGTCAGGTGTAAATGTTCCATCATGATAATGCTGGAATACGGCGTGCCGATAAAATCGATACTGACCCGATGCTGACCCCAGCAACCATTGTCACAATGTAAAATGCCGTTGAGTTCGTTTTCGGCATAATGTAAAAACAATTGTTGAATCTGCTCCAGGTCACTGTCCTGACTCAATGTGATGGTAATATCCATGAGTGAGACGATTTCTGTCGGTACACGATAGGAAAAAGAATCCAGTTTGCCTTTGAGTTCGGGGATAACCAGGGCAGTGGAGTCGGCTACATTGGTTGCCGTTGGAATGACCGAAGCCGCCGTGGTTCGGCCAAGATGAGGGTGTTTATGGTAGCCGTCCAGTATATGTTGGTCGGAGAGTGCGGGGTGAATGGTAACAATACGGGCAAATTCGATACCAATATGGCGTTGTAAGATCATCGCGACTGGGGCGAAGGCATTTCCAGTGCAGGTGCTGGCAGAGATGATGTGGTGTTTGTCAGGATCGTAGTGCTGATGATTGACGCCATAAACGAGGCTCGCGTCTCCACCGCTTATATTCCAGCTGCAAAGTACTTTTTTACAGATATCCAAGGTAATGAGATGGCGTAGATCTTCAACGACTGCGGTTCCCGTAGCGTTAATCAGAAGATCAAGGGAAAGGCTTTTCAGGGTGCTTAAATATTCTTCTGCTTTATGAGTTTGCCGCCTGTCGACTTGAATATAGCGAACAGGATGTTCATCGATGATTAAATGGTCGTCATCGATATCAATTGTATAGGGTGGTGAACCATAGCTGCTGTCATGTGCAAGCAAGTATGCGACTTGTGAAATCGGCATGACATCACACAAAGCTTTGATGCAGAAACGGCCTTGTTTTTGTTGTAAAAAATTGCTTCGCAGGATCGAGCGACCTACGCGGCCAAGGCCAACGATGCCTATATTTCCATGCATTCCTTTTTGCCTAAGTTTTTTTATAGTTATGAGTGATTAGGTATAGCATAAAATATTATGTGTGCAACTTCACGTTATGAACAAGAAAAACATTCTCCAATCCTTGTGTGTAAATGCGGATTGGAGGGGTAGCTATGATGTCGTTAGAACTTTGTTCAAGATCTATTGCGGCTACTGCCAGTGTGTTCAGGTCGTACTCGAAATCTCTTCCTGCGCCCTGTAAACTCCGCTTCGTCTGACACACTCACAGTGGTTCGTAACGATCTTGAGCAGGTTCTTAGTGTGTGCTGTAATGTGAATCGACGTACTTTTTCACTAATTCGTGAAACTCTTCGGCAATATGGTCGCCTTTCAAGGTCACGGTTTTGACGCCATCTTCGTAAACCGGGGCAACGGGGGATTCACCGGTGCCGGGCAGGCTGATACCAATATTGGCGTTTTTACTTTCGCCAGGGCCATTGACCACGCAGCCCATGACGGCAACTTCCATTTCTTCAACGCCTTTGTATTTGGTTTTCCAGATAGGCATTTGCTGACGCAAGAATGCCTGGATTTCCTGGGCCAGTTTCTGAAAGTAATCACTGGTGGTTCGACCGCAACCCGGACAGGCGATAACCATAGGGGTGAACGAGCGAAATCCCATGGATTGCAATAACTCTTGAGCGACAATGACTTCTTTGGTTCTGGCGGCTCCTGGCTCCGGCGTTAATGAGATTCGGATAGTGTCACCAATACCCTGCTGCATTAAAACAGCCAGGGCGGCAGACGATGACACAATGCCTTTCGAGCCCATGCCCGCTTCGGTCAGGCCTAAATGCAAGGCATAATCGCAGCGTTCGGAAAGGTCTTCATAAATACTGATAAGTTCTTGTACATTGCTGATTTTACAAGACAGGATTATTTTATCTTTGCCCAGTCCATATTCCTGTGCCTTTGCTGCACTTTCAAGGGCGGATAAAACAATGGCTTCACGGGTGACAACATTCAATTCATCCGGCTGGGCTTTTTTACGATTTTCATCTAATAACCGGGTCAAGACTGACTGGTCCAGACTGCCGCCGTTAACTCCGATGCGTACGGGTTTGTCATAACGGCAGGCTAATTCAATCATGTGCTGAAATTGCGGGTCACGATTTTTACCACGGCCTACGTTGCCAGGGTTGATGCGAAATTTGTCCAGTGCCTGAGCGCAATCAGAGTATTTTTCCAGCAGTTTATGGCCATTAAAATGAAAATCGCCAACGATAGGCGTATCAAAGCCTTTTTGCAAAAGCTGATTTTTAATATCGGGAACGGCTTTAGCGGCTTCTTCAGTATTAACGGTAATTCTGACCAGTTCAGAGCCGGCCTGGGATAATTCCATTATTTGTTGGACGGTGCCGGCGATATCAGCAGTGTCGGTGTTTGTCATCGATTGAACGACGATTGGCGCGCCTCCACCGACTTTAATATTGCCGACTAGAACTTGTTGGGTTTTCTTGCGTGGACTTATTGTCATGGGTAACTATCCGAAAATCTAAAATATTAACTGAACTTGGCTATAATCAATTGGCAAATTATACCCTATTGAGAAAAAAGGACAGAAACGGATTGTGAGAATAAATTATTTTTCGGATATTCATTTGGAGTTTGGCGATCAGAGCAAACCGGAGAATGATGCTGACTTGATTGTTGCTGCCGGTGATATTGGGGTCAATGTGCAGGGGGTTGAGTGGTTGAAGTCTTTGGGTAAGAAAGTAATTTATGTTGCGGGAAATCATGAATTCTATGGTAATGAATATCACGAGATGCAAGATAGAATTCGTGAAGCTTGTGCAGACAGTCAGGTGACGTTTTTGGAAAATGAAGCATATGTTTATCAGGGCGTGCGCTTTCTGGGGTGTACCTTATGGGCAGATTTGTTTGTTGAGGGTGACGAAAGGGCAGATGCTTTGGGCAAGACCTTAAATGATTTTCGCAAAATAAAATTTCGGCAAAACGATTTTGATCAGCATGCTTTTTCCGGACTTTATGCTGAATCAAGGCAATGGTTGGCGCAGAAACTGGCGGAACCATTCGAGGGCGATACCATTGTCGTTACCCATCATGCACCGACTGAATGGAGCTGGTATAAATCACCGCAAGCATTGAAAAAATTAGCTTACTGTAATGACTTGAAGGCATTTTTTCATGAATATGCGATTTCAGTCTGGTTTCATGGTCATGTTCATAATACGGGTAATTACCGAATTGCTGGAACACGGATACTCAGCAATCCACGGGGCTATTACAGTCGTAAGCTGGTGCCGGGTTTTGATATAAATCAATGTGTTGATGTCTGAATGTCAATGCGCAAAATAAATGAGAGTGGAAAAGAACAAAGATTTTTCCATTGAGAATAGATAGCAGATATGGTCTAATATTTGGGTTTTATGTCTTGAAGCGCCTCTTGTTTTTGTGGTTTTGAACGAGGGGATTGTTGGCTGCAACTTGTCTGGAGAGCAGGCTTATTCACTATGCAATTTACGATTAATAAAGGTTTGGATCTTCCGATAACCGGAATTCCCGAACAGAAAATTGGAGACGGCAACAAGGTCGCTTCCGTGGCTGTTTTAGGCACGGAATACGAAGGCCTTAAGCCGAAAATGATGGTAAGTGAAGGGGATAAGGTCAAATTGGGCCAAATCCTCTTTACTGACAAGAAAAATCCAGGGGTGAATTTTACATCGCCGGGTTCAGGTGTTGTCAAAGCAATCAATCGAGGTGCACGACGCGCGTTGCAGTCGGTTGTCATTGAATTGGAAGGCGACGAAAAGGAAACATTTTCAAAGTATAGCGATTCCGAATTAGGCTCATTAGGCGCCGACAAAATCAAACAAAACCTGTTAGCATCCGGGTTATGGACTTCATTTCTGACACGTCCTTATGGCAAGATTCCGACTGTCGATGCGGCACCACATTCGATTTTTGTGACAGCTATCGATACTCGCCCTTTGGCTGCAGATCCTGTTGTCATCATTAAGCAACGGGAAAAAGATTTCGCTAATGGTTTGACCATCGTGTCGCAATTGACCACAGGAAAAACCTATTTGTGCAAGGCGACAGGTGCTGAAATTGCTGATCATGATGCCTGTGTTACCGCAGAATTTTCAGGCCCGCATCCAGCCGGTTTGCCCAGTACACATATTCATTTGATTGATCCGGTTAATATTGATAAAAGCGTTTGGCATATTGATTATCAAGCCGTTATTGCGATTGGTGCATTATTTCGTACCGGACAGATCGATGTTGAAAGAGTTGTTTCTTTGGCTGGGCCTACCGTTAAAAAGCCACGACTGGTTAGAACACGAGTAGGTGCTTCGCTTGATGATTTAGTCAAAGGTGAGCTGGATGACAGCGTTGAAAATCGTGTGGTTTCCGGATCGGTGCTGTATGGTCATAAAGCTTCTGATGTATTAGCCTTTTTAGGTTGTTACAGTCTGCAAGTTTCAGCATTAGAAGAAGGGCGCAAACGAGAGCTGTTCGGTTGGATTGTGCCAGGCAAGAATAAGTTTTCAGCATTAAATGTTTATGTCAGCAGTCGTGATCGGAGTCAATTATTTCCATTTACGACCAGTAAAAACGGCAGTAATCGCGCGATCGTACCGGTAGGTGTTTATGAGCAAGTGATGCCACTTGATATTCTGGCGACACCTTTATTAAAAGCTATCGTTGTTGCCGATACTGACCAGGCTCAGCAATTAGGCTGTCTGGAATTGGTTGAGGAGGATTTGAGTCTGATGACGTTTGTCGATCCAGGAAAGCATGATTTCGGTCCAGTTTTACGGGTAAATTTAACTAAAATCGAGAAGGAAGGATAATGTCGGCCAGAGACTTTTTAGATAAGTTAGAGCCGCATTTTACAAAAGGTGGGCGGTTTGAGAAGTATTACGGTCTCTATGAGATGGTGGATACTTTTATTTATACCCCTGCCGATGTAACGCGCGGTAAAACTCATGTTCGTGATGGTAATGATCTGAAGCGGACAATGACTTTTGTAGTGATTGCTACATTCTTTTGTATTCTGATGGCCATGTATAACTCAGGCTATCAGGCAAACTTAGCCATGCAGGCTATGGGACTCGAAAAAGCGGATAGCTGGCGCGGCATTATCATGTCGGTGTTTGGTTATAATCCGATGAATCCGGTCTCTAACTTCGTTCATGGCGCATTATTTTTTCTGCCAATTTATATCGTAACATTGGCTGTAGGCGGTATCTGGGAAGTATTGTTTGCAACTGTGAGAGGGCATGAGGTCAACGAAGGCTTTTTAGTGTCATCTATGCTCTATACCCTGATTTTACCGCCGGATATTCCGTTATGGCAGGTTGCCTTAGGGATTTCGTTTGGTATCGTGATTGGTAAAGAGGTTTTTGGCGGTACGGGTAAAAACTTTCTGAATCCTGCGTTGACAGGTCGTGCTTTTTTGTTTTTTGCTTATCCGGCCTCGATGTCAGGCGACTCGGTTTGGGTTGGTGTCGATGGTTATACCATGGCAACGCCATTAGGGTTGGCTGCTCAAGGTGGTATGGATGCAGTGACTGAAGCAGGCTATAGTTGGTTTCAATCATTTCTTGGGTTTATGCCCGGTTCAATTGGTGAAACATCCACACTGGCCATCATGATTGGCGCAGCCTTTTTGCTTTACACGCGCATTGCATCATATCGTATCATGGCGGGTGTGCTGCTGGGTATGATTGCGACGACTCTGTTATTTAATGTCATTGGTAGCGACACAAATCCAATGTTTGATTTTCCCTGGTATTGGCATCTGACTGTGGGTGGTTTTGCTTTTGGTATGGTCTATATGGCAACCGACCCTGTGAGTGCGGCGATGACAAATACCGGGCGCTGGGTTTTTGGCGCGCTCATCGGTGTCATGGTGGTGCTGGTCAGAGTCGTGAATCCTGCATTCCCAGAAGGCATGATGTTATCCATTTTGTTTGCCAATATGTTTGCACCTGTTATTGATTATGTTGTCGTTCAGGCAAATATTAAGAGAAGGATGAAACGCAATGTCTAACGGAAATTTAAAACAACGTCTGGAAAGCTGCGGACATTATCAAAAGTTCAAGGCTTATGCAGATAAAATATTAGCCATGAGCAATGACAGTCTGGAAAAAACGATTGCTGTTGCTCTTTCATTAAGTTTTGTATGCGCTATTTTGGTTTCATTTTCGGCGGTTGCGTTAAAACCCTTGCAAATTGAAAACAAAGCGATAGATATGAAACGGAATATCCTGGATGTGGCGGGCTTGTTGACCGATGATACCGATATTCACCAGGCATTTGCTGAGTTGGTTGAAGAAAAACTGGTGAATCTTGAAACCGGTGAGTATGTCGAAGATATGGATCCGGCGTCGTATGATCAACGTAAGGCGGCTAAAGATCCAAAACTAAGTGTCGCCATCCCGCCTGAAAAGGATATTGCTCATATCCGGCGCAAGGCAAAAATTGCAAAAATCTATCTGGTCAAGAAAGGCGATAAGATTGATTCTATCATTTTACCGGTACATGGGTATGGCTTGTGGTCAACCATGTATGGTTTCCTGGCATTAGAAGCCGATGGCCAGACGGTTAAAAGTATTAACTTTTATGACCAGGCGGAAACACCTGGACTGGGTGGCGAAGTCGTTAATCCTAAATGGCGTGCATTGTGGAAAGGTAAAAAAGTCTACGATGAAAACGGAAATGTGGCATTGACGCTGGTCAAGGGTAATGTCGATCCATCGAGACCGGATGCTGTCTATAAAGTAGATGCATTGGCGGGCGCTACATTGACCAGTAATGGTGTCAGTAATTTAATCAAGTTCTGGTTGGGCGAAGATGGATTCAAGCCTTTTCTGGACAAAATCAGAAGTAATGGTTAGGGGATAATCATGAGTGCTGTTATAGATAAAGAAACTAAAAAAGTATTGATTGACCCGTTAGTCAACAATAACCCGATTACACTTCAGGTGTTGGGGATTTGTTCGGCATTGGCGGTTACCTCGCAAATGTCCACCTCATTGATTATGGCCCTGGCATTGACTTCGGTGACGGCGTGTTCGAGTGCGGCAATCAGTTCAATCAGAAACCATATTCCGGGCAGTATCCGGATTATTGTGCAGATGACAATTATTGCCTCCCTGGTTATTGTGGTCGATCAAATTCTGAAAGCATTTGCTTATGAAATCAGTAAGCAGCTTTCGGTTTTTGTTGGATTGATTATTACCAACTGTATTGTTATGGGACGGGCTGAAGCCTATGCCATGAAAAATCCACCATTAGCCAGCTTTCTCGATGGTATCGGTAATGGTGCGGGCTATAGTTTGATTTTGATTATTGTGGCGTTTTTCAGAGAATTGTTTGGTTCGGGTAAATTATTGGGCATTGATATCTTGCCGGTAGTACAAGATGGTGGCTGGTATGTTCCAAATGGTCTGATGTTATTGCCTCCCAGTGCCTTTTTTATTATCGGCATAATTATTTGGGTGTTTAGAGAATGGAAGCCTGAGCAACAGGAAGAGCCAGATTTTAAAATTCTGGATATTGCACACGGTGAAGGAGGGCATCACTAATGGAAGCTTATATCAGTCTATTTATTAAAGCTGTTTTCGTCGAAAACCTGGCATTAGCCTTCTTCCTGGGAATGTGTACATTCCTGGCAGTATCGAAGAAGATTTCTACGGCTATAGGGTTAGGGATTGCGGTAATGGTGGTACAGACAATTACCGTACCGGTTAACAATATCATCTATCATACACTGCTTAAAGAAGATGCTTTGTCATGGATGGGGATTACCGGTGTTGATCTGAGCTTTTTATCATTACTGAGTTGTATCGGTATGATTGCTGCTTTGGTACAAATTCTGGAAATGGTTCTGGATAAATACTTTCCAGCGTTATTCCATGCCTTAGGCGTGTTTTTGCCTCTCATTACCGTAAACTGTGCGATCTTGGGCGGTAGCTTGTTTATGATCGAACGTGATTATGATTTCACCGAAAGTGTTGTCTATGGTGTCGGTAGTGGTTTTGGTTGGGCTTTGGCGATTACGGTTATGGCCGGGGTTCGCGAAAAACTTAAATACAGTGACATACCGGCCGGCTTACAAGGCCTGGGAATCACTTTCATTAGCGCTGGCCTGATGTCTTTGGGCTTCATGGCTTTTTCTGGAATTCAACTGTAGGAAGGATAAGTAATGCTTGAAATTGCATTAGGCGTAGTTTTATTCACGGTTATCGTGATAGCGCTGGTATTTATTATTATCGGAGCCAAAAATAAATTGGTGCCTTCAGGTGATGTTGAGCTTGTGGTCAACCATGAGAAAAAATTACATGTACCGGTCGGCTCTAAATTATTGACAGCCTTGGCTGAAAATCAGCTTTTTATTCCTTCTGCCTGTGGTGGTGGGGGTACATGTGGTCAATGTCGTGTAAAAGTCCTTAAAGGTGGTGGTGAGATATTACCCACAGAAATGTCTCATATTACCAAGCGTGAAGCGGCTGAAGGCGAAAGACTGGCATGTCAGGTTGCTGTTAAGCATGATATGGATATTGAAGTCGAAGAAAGTGTTTTTGGCGTCAAGAAATGGGAATGTACCGTCAAGTCTAATCATAATGTTGCGACATTTATTAAAGAACTGGTACTTGAACTGCCTGAAGGTGAAGAAATTAACTATCGTGCCGGGGGCTATATTCAAATTGAATGTCCGCCTTATGAGGTGAGTTTCAAAGACTTTGATATTGAAGAGCAATATCGTGAAGACTGGGATAAATATGACTTATGGCGTTATGTTTCCAAAGTCGATGAGCCGGTATTGAGAGCGTATTCAATGGCTTCTTATCCCGAAGAAAAAGATATTATGCTCAACGTGCGTATTGCCACACCACCGCCAGGCGCACCGGATGATGTACCACCAGGAAAAATGTCATCCTATATTTTCAGTCTGAAACCGGGTGATAAAGCTGTGGTATCTGGCCCTTATGGTGAATTTTTTGCCCGTGATACCGATAATGAGATGGTATTTGTCGGTGGTGGAGCTGGTATGGCGCCTATGCGGTCTCATATTTTTGACCAGTTACGGCGGTTGAAGTCCAAACGTAAGATGACGTTCTGGTATGGCGCACGTAGTAAACGTGAAATGTTCTACGTTGAAGATTTCGATATGCTGGCGAAGGAAAATGATAACTTCGAATGGCATGTTGCGTTATCGGATCCATTGCCGGAAGATAATTGGACCGGCTATACCGGATTTATTCATAATGTGCTGTATGAAGAGTACATTAAAAATCATCCGAATCCGGAAGATTGCGAATACTATCTGTGTGGACCGCCGATTATGAACTCATCGGTCATCAACATGCTGTTGGAAAACGGTGTGGAAAGAGAGAACATTCTGCTTGATGATTTTGGTGGTTAATAATAGATAGACACATGTGTTTATCATGTTAAGGAATGGGGAATAGACGCGAGTTTGTTCCCCGTTTTTTTATGGACTGAACGAAAGTGGAACAGGGCGAGTCTATTTATAATAGAAGTCGTTCGATAATGATAGTCGTGAGGAGGCGAAAATGGCTTATTTTCTAGCAACGTTTGTATTTATGCTGATTGTAATTGCTATTATGGCAATCGGTGTGCTTTTTGGGCGTAAAGCCATTAAGGGATCCTGTGGTGGGGCAAATAATGGTAATTGCGTTTGTATTAAAAAATGTGATAAAAGGAAGGCAGAGAGTCATTGAGTAAATGACGAGGCTGGGTGTTACTTCAGGATAAAAGTCGGGTTATAGATTTGTAAAAATGGGGCGGCGTACTTTCATCTTTACAAATCAGCTGCGTCATTCAGAATATACGCCACTTAAAAACGAATAACTTCAAATAACTTTAAGAGGAAGCATTATGCTGGCTAAGATTACCATTGCTGATTACATGACAAAAAATATTTTTACGTTAAAAGAAAATGTAAGTGTCGTGACAGCCATTAAAGCAATTCTGGATCATAAAATTACGTCTGCACCGGTTCTTGATGATAATGGACGATTGATTGGCATGTTTTCAGAAAAAGACAGTATTAAAGTGGTATTAGATGCAGCCTATAATAAAGATTTTGGCGGCACCGTCGGGGAGTTTATGGCGAAGGATATTATTACTGTGAATGAAGATGATAATATCGTAAAACTGGCCGAACAATTTCAAAATTGTGCAACGCGCAGTTTTCCCGTTATGGATGAAGACAAGCTGGTGGGTGTGATTAGTCGAACCGATGTATTACGTGCATTGGTTACATTGTATTAACGCATAAGGTGTCCCGAAATACATTTTTCTGGCATGATTATGAGACCTTTGGAACAGACCCGCAACGGGATAAGGCTGTTCAGTTTGCCGGTGTTAGAACTGATCTTGAGTTTAATTTTATCGGCGAGCCGGTAACTTGTTTTTGTAAGCCTTCGGATGATTGTCTGCCCCATCCGGAGGCTTGTTTTATCACCGGCATCACACCCCGGATGGCATCGGAAAAAGGTGTCATAGAATCCGATTTTATCGCTGAAATTCATTCCCATCTGGCTGAGGCAAATACCTGCACTGTTGGCTATAACAACATTCGTTTTGATGATGAAGTCACGCGAAATTTGTTGTATCGTAATTTTTACGACCCTTATGCACGTGAATGGCAGAACGGGAATTCGCGTTGGGATTTGATTGATGTCGTTCGGGCAACCCGAGCATTACGGCCTGATGGTATTCAATGGCCGGATAATGAAGAGGGGCAGCCGAGCTTTCGTTTGGAAGACCTTACCGCAGCGAATGATATTCAACATGAAGCCGCACATGATGCCTTATCCGATGTGTATGCGACGATTGCCATTGCAAAATTGATTAAGGATAAGCAGCCTAGGCTGTACCAATATTTGTTTGCGAATCGGTCAAAACATAAGGTTTTTGATTTGCTGCAATTAGGTGCGATGCAGCCACTGATTCATGTGTCGGGTATGTACCCGGCCAGTAAATATTGTTTGGCCGTGGTTGTCGCATTAGCCCAACATCCCGGGAACAGTAATGGAATTATCGTTTATGATTTGGCGGTTAATCCTGACCCGCTATTGAGCTTATCAGTTGATGAAATAAAACAGCGGCTTTTTACCGCTAAAGAAGATTTACCTGAAGATGTTGACAGAATTCCTTTAAAAACAGTACATGCCAATAAATGCCCGGTTTTAGCACCATTATCGGTGATACGTTCCGAGGATGCCGAACGCTTGCAGTATGATAAAAATCAGATTCAACAGCATTTGCAACAACTCAGAGCGCATGTCGGATTAGCAGAGAAAGTCGCGGCAGTTTTTGAGACGGATTTCAAGTCGGAACATTCTGACCCTGATTTACTACTATATCAAGGTGGTTTTTTTTCGCCTCAAGACAAGCGGGAAATGGATAGGTTGCGTAATACAGCGCCCGAACAGCTCTCAGCTATGCAGTTTAATTTTAGAGATACGCGTTTGCATGAAATGCTTATTCGTTATAAAGGGCGTAACTTTCCTGAATTTTTAACGGAGTCTGAAAAGAAACAATGGTATGACTATTGTTTCAGGGTGTTTACAGACAAAAATGTAGGCCCTTCTCTCACACTCAATGAGTTCATACAGCGTGTCGAGAAGATGTCTGCTGAACAAAAATACCAATCTATTGTATCGGAATTAAAAGCTTTTGCCAGAATGAAGGAAAAGCAATTGGAGGCATGGGGGCGACGATTATCAAGGTAGTTGTTCTTTTAGTTCTGAAGAATGTTTAATAAAACGTCGCCATGAATGTTGTTTTATGCGATTGATAAATTCTCCCTTCATGCTCTATTCAGTATCAAAATTTATGATAGGACTATATCCTTTTTTACAATGATGCGTTGACCTGCTGTATTGTCAAAGGATAATGAGCGAATAGCTTTAACGCATGCTCTATTTTATAATGCTCTATTTAATTTGAACCCACGAGGAAAACCTTATGAAAAAAATATCGTTGTTTATATCGCTGCTTGCATTGTTTGTCACTGGGGTGGCTTATGCGCATGGACCAGTCCGTGCCAAAATGACCGCAAGCATTGTCATTGATGCGCCTGCGGATAAAGTATGGGACGTGATTAAAAATTATGATGATATGTCCTGGCATCCTGCGATTGAAAGTGTCGCCTGCAAGCAAGGTAATAAAAAAGGTTCAGAACGGGTTTTAACCTTGAAAGGCGGCGGCACCATCACTGAAGAATTAAAAGCTTATAAAGAAGGTCAAAAGTCTTATAAATATAAAATAACTAAAATGAGCAGCACGGGCACAGTTCATCATGCCGGGCAGGATGAAGAAATCCCTGTATTGCCTGTTGCAAACTATGCAGCAAAGATTTCAGTAAAAGATAAAGGTGGTAAATCCGAGGTGACTTGGGTGGCGACTTATTATCGCGCTTATGTCAATAACAATCCTCCGGCTGAATTGAATGAAAAGGCGGCTGATGAAGCGGTCAAAAAAGTATTGACCGAGGGGTTGGTTAATTTAGCCAAAAAATTTGACAAAAATATTTCGGAATCTGACGTAAAAATCGTCATTAAGCGCTAATTTTTCATTGCCTCTGCTTTTCTGGCAGAGGCTTTTTTATCGCCTTTTTGGGTGGGCAGATGTTTAAATTTTCCCCTTTCAGTCTCTTAGCTCTATTCTTTGTTGTTTTTCAGGCTGATGCCACTGAATATGCCTTTATTACTAATCAGTTGGATAATAGCGTTTCAATTATCGATGTCGAGAGCCAGACTGTTTTAAAAAACCTCACAGTCCCAGGCAAACCTGCTGGTGTCGCGGTCAATCCGAAACAACATCAGGCTTATATCAGTACTCCGGAAGGCGGCGGCTTCACTGTTATAGATACACAAAAATTGCAGGTGAGCAATAAAATACAGGGACGTGGCGCCTCTTTAGGCATTGCGGTTGATGCACTTGGTGAACGCATATTTTTGGCTGACTGGTACGAAAATACGGTGGATGTCTATTCAGCCGAAACTTTTCAGAAAATACAGACGATTCATGTCGGTCGTTCTCCCTCTGGCATGGCTGTCAGCCCTGATAACAAGTGGCTTTATGTTGCTAATCGCATGGATGATAGTCTTTCCCAAATTGATTTAAGCAATTATCATCTTCGAAACACGACTAAAACAGGTTTACATCCTTTTGGAATTGTCGTTTCATCCGATGGTTCAAAAATTTATACGGCCAATGTCGAAAGTGATGATGTTACCGTTTTACAACCAAATCATTTAAAACGTATCAAACATATTGCCGTTGGAGCAAGGCCTTATGCTGTGGCTCTGGCTTTGAAAGATAAACGTTTGTTTGTGACGAATCAGGATGACAGTACGGTTTCAGTGATCGATACCGACACCCTGACTGAAATAAAGCAGATTGAGGTTGGTGAAAAACCCGAAGGTATCAGTACTGCAGCGAATGATCGTCATGTGTATGTAGCCAACTGGATGGATGGTACAGTTTCAGTCATCGATGCTGAACAATTAAAAGTGATAAATACGATTACCGTCGGAGAAGGTTCACGCGCCTTCGGTAAGTTTGTGATGCCCTGATCTTTGTCTGCTGGCATAAATTAAAATTACTTGCTAGACTTTCAACTCAAAGCAAACTAACACTGGATTATTGAGAATCGAATATGGCCGAAACAGTTGATGAATTAACCGTGTCCTACGAAGATGGTGGGATTGAAACAGTAAAGGAATTAGATAAAAAAGTGTTAAGCAAAGGCGCTTGGGCTACTGTGATTTATCGTTATCAGGATTGGAATCGGGCCAAGGAAGAGTATGGTCCTGATAAATTCACTATTCGCCGTTATCAAAAACGTAATGGGGAATATCAGCAAAAATCCAAATTCAATATTTCCAGTGAAAAGCAGGCCCGGGAAATCATTTCTGCCTTGCAGGAATGGATTGGTGAAGGCGAATAAGGCTGATTTTTGTATCAGGCTGAGGTTATCGGTTCTAAGAATTCATTGAGTTGAATGACTGGAATTGAATGTGCTATGGCCTGTTTTTTATCTTCGGGCGTGTTATAGCCCCAGGCTGCAAAAAAGAGGCGGGACGTTTTTAATTGCGGGTGTTGTTGTACGTCAAGTAAAGGTGGTAAACGGTCTTCGACAAAATAAAGGGTCTGGTCGGGGTGTTTTTGTTGCAGCATCAGCAAAATGGTATCTTTTTTCAGTTTGCGTTCCAATCCAAAAATAGCCTGGTCGGGAATATTAATGTCATTAGCCGAAAGAATCTGTTGGACAAAGCGCTCTTGTTTCGTGGTGACGATATAGCAAGGATAGTTTTGCAAGACAGCAGAAAGCTTTTCTTTAACGCCGGGAAATAAAGGGTTGTTTTTGATCCAGTCGGCAGCTGCCGATTTGATCCACTGATCACGGGTTTCGCCAAAGAGTTGTTTCAGTCCATCCTCGTTGACAGTCAATTGCTTTTGAAGTGTGCTTTTAAGTGCTTCAAAATCAGCAAGGATACTTTCAGCGCTTACATTTTCAAACAGCAGGCGAATGACAAAAACAGCTTCATAACCGGTTTCCAGTACAGGGCGAGCGCGACAAAATTGCTCGACAATGGTATCCGGGCAGGACTCTGGCATATCCGACCAAATTTTTCGTGCACTTTTCCAGCCTGCAACGCCAGTTTCTACGGCGCTATCACAGATTACGCCATCAAAATCCAGGGCATAAACGATTGATTGGTTCATGGTGGTCACTTCGATAAATTGGGCCAATGATTATATCATTACAAACTGGCTCATTCTGATGGCTGCTTCAAGCTTTCAACAACTAAGCTCACGACGATAATGAGGTCAGTTGTTGTAGCGCCCAGTGAATATGTTCGGCAACGAGTTCAGTGCAATTGGACAGGCGCTGACTTAAGGCCTGGATGACCGTTTCGCTTTTTTGGCCATTGCCGAGTGCAACGGCAATATTTCTAAGCCAGCGTTCGTGACCGATGCGGCGAATGGCTGAGCCTTCTGTATTTTTTAAAAAGGTTTTTTCATCCCAAGCGAATAATTCAACTAATAGCGCACTATCAAGTCGATGCCGTGGTGAGAAGTCTTTTTCACAGCTTAAATGGGCAAAACGATTCCATGGGCAGACTAGCTGACAGTCATCGCAACCATAGATGCGATTGCCGATTAATGGACGCAGGGACTCTGGAATTGCTGTTTTAAGTTCAATGGTTAAATAGGAGACGCAAAGCCTGGCATCGACTTGATAGGGTGCTATGATGGCTTGTGTTGGGCAAATATCGATACACGCTGTGCAATGACCGCAATGGTTTTTTGCTGACGGGTCGGCAGGCAGCTTTAAGTCGGTGTAGATTTCACCTAAAAAAAACCAGGACCCGGCTTTACGATTGATAAGGTTACTGTGTTTTCCAATCCAGCCTAATCCGGCTTTTTCGGCAATGGCTTTTTCCAGCACGGGGGCGCTGTCAACAAAGGCTCGATAGCCAAACGGCCCCACTTCGTGTTCGATTTTATGCGCCAGTTTTTGCAGGCGATTACGCATCAGTTTGTGATAATCCCGACCGAGGGCATAACGCGAAATGAATGCTTTTGTCGGATCATGCAATGTTTTTTCTATCGTTGGCTGGGGTTCTGGCAGGTAGTCCAGGCGGACAGAAATAATACTGCGTGTATTTTCGATCAGCAGAGCAGGGCGGCTTCGTTTCAGGCCATGTTGGGCCATAAAAGTCATATCCCCATGATAGCCCCTTGCCAACCAATGCTGTAAGCGTTGTTCGGCCTCATGGAGATTAGTGTCGGCAATGCCCGTTTGCTGGAAGCCCAGTTCCTGGCTCCAGCGGCGAATCTTGTCGGAAAGTTGTGCCAGGTCTGAAGACATAAGAGGCCGGGCCTCACCCGGCCAGTAATGTTTGGGCTAAAAAAATCAATAGATGATTTTTTCAGATTTTAATGACTCATAAATGCTATCGAGTTCGAGCTGGTCGGTGTCAAAGCTTAAGTCAGCCTGTTCACTGGCGCAGTTTATGCAAAGCGAGATCAGGCCGGCATTTTTAATGACAGGCAGTAACATACTCAGCTGATTGTCGTCCACTTGATCCAGAATGGTCGTTGCATGGCCAGTATCAAACAGTTTGCGTTCCAGTTGTTCACCACGAGAGCTGGCTTGCTCGCCTGATAAATGAATAACAGCCGCTTGCTGACTAAAACGGGCGGCACGTTCCTCAGGCGATACCGGGTGCTGTTCTTCGTTATCTGCCACGCCGGTAATCATGCCGGCACCCACAGTCACATTGGTCAGCCGATCAATGATGATAAAGGCGCCCGTGCCTTTGATTTTTTTGTATGGATCAAACACCAAGGGAGCATTGACAGAAACTTTACAAGAACCAATTTCATTGAGTTTCAGTTCGCTGGCATCATGATGTTCCAGAGTGTTCACATCAATACGATAATGGATGTTGGATACAGAGCCTGATACGCTGCGTGTCGCCAGTTTTATGATGTATTGACGACCAGGAACCATAGATTGCTCAGTCATCCAGACGATATTGGCATTAAATTGGTCTGAAACGACAGGTTGAGAGCCAGCATCGGTTACGATAATATCGCCACGGCTGATGTCGATTTCATCATTTAAGGTCAGGGTGACCGCCATCGGTGGAAATGCTTCCTGCAAGTCACCATCATAGGTCACGATCGATTTTATGGTGCTGGTTTTTCCCGAAGGCAACACGGTGATGGCATCGCCCGGATGAAAAATACCGGCCGCGACTGTACCACAGAAGCCACGAAAATCCAGGTTAGGCCGGTTGACATATTGCACCGGGAAGCGGGTGTCGGTCAGATTTTGATCATGGGCAATTTCGATGGTATTGAGTAAATCCATCATGGTTTTGCCGCTATACCAAGGCATGTGTTCACTGGGGCTGACAACATTATCGCCATTTAAGGCGGAAATGGGGACAAAATGAATATCGTCTATATCCAGGGTTTGAACAAAATCCAGATAATCCTGTTTGATTTTATTAAAAACATCTTCACTATAATCGACCAGATCCATTTTATTGATGGCGACGATGATATGCTTGATACCCAGCAATGAGGTAATGAAGCTGTGCCGTTTGGTTTGCGTCTGCACGCCATAACGCGCATCGATCAAAATAACGGCCAGATCACAGGTTGAGGCACCTGTTGCCATGTTTCGGGTATATTGTTCGTGTCCCGGCGTGTCGGCAATAATGAATTTACGTGTCGATGTGGAAAAATAGCGGTACGCGACATCGATAGTAATACCTTGTTCGCGTTCCGCTTGCAGCCCGTCAACCAGTAAGGCCAGATCTATTTTTCCGGCACCGGTGGTGCCGGATTTAACGCTGTCGGCCTGTACTGCGGCTAATTGATCTTCATAAATCATCTTGGAGTCGTGCAATAGTCGCCCGATCAGGGTGCTTTTGCCGTCGTCGACATTACCGCAGGTTAAAAACCTGAGAAGTTCTTTTTGTTCATGTTGCGCCAGATAGGCGTTTATATCGGTGCTGATCAGTTCAGATTGGTGTGACATAGTCGTATTTTGCTTAGGTTATGCTGAAAAAACGTTATTTAAAAATAACCTTCCCGTTTCTTTTGTTCCATGGAACCTGCCTGATCGTGATCGATCAGTCGGCCTTGTCGTTCCGAGGTTGTCGTCAGCAGCATTTCCTGAATAATTTCAGGCAAGGTTGTCGCCGTTGATTCGACAGCACCTGTCAACGGATAGCAGCCCAAGGTGCGGAAGCGCACCATTTTCATTTCTATCTTGTCATCCGGGCCAAGTGGCATACGGTCATCATCAACCATAATCAACATGCCATCTTTATTGACCACAGGGCGTTCTTTGGCAAAATACAGGGGGACAATTGGAATATTTTCCAGATGAATGTATTGCCAGACATCCAGCTCAGTCCAGTTCGATAGCGGGAATACCCGTATGCTTTCACCCTTGTCGATACGGCCATTATAGATATTCCATAATTCAGGTCGCTGATTTTTAGGATCCCAGCGATGGTTCTTGTCGCGGAATGAATAAACCCGCTCTTTTGCACGTGATTTTTCTTCATCGCGACGCGCGCCACCAAAGGCCGCATCAAATTGATATTTGTTAAGCGCTTGTTTGAGGGCGTCGGTTTTCATCACATCGGTGTGTTTTTTACTGCCGTGTGTGAAAGGGCCGATGCCTTGTTTTACCCCGTCTTCATTGATATGAACCAACAATTCCAGGCCTAAGTCCTTGGCTAATTTATCTCGAAACTCAATCATTTCCTTGAATTTCCAGGTTGTATCCACATGTAATAAAGGGAAAGGGAGTTTACCCGGATAAAATGCCTTTATGGCAAGATGTAGCATAACGGCGGAGTCTTTGCCGATTGAATAGAGCATAACGGGTTTTTCGAATTCGGCGGCGACTTCACGAATGATATGAATGCTTTCAGCTTCAAGCTGTTTTAAATGAGTGAGTTTGTAATCTGTCATCAAGGTGTCCAAGGTTGCCAGAACTTAACAAAAGCTCATATTCTAAAGTGAATTGGGGGCTAAGGCCAGAAAACAATCTATATAATAAAACAGTAATATAATGAAAAAGTTACACGGAATAGATGTATTATTTAAACCTTATCAGAGGGTGCTGACTGATCGTCGTATCGCTGATGTGTTATTGAAGGATTTAGCGCACTGTCGTTTTTATATTTATGGCGACCATAAAGGTGAAAACATCATCTTGGCTGAACTGGGTTTGCAAGAGGAATCATTGCAATACGAACCGTTTGATAAACGGATTGATTTGAGTATGGTGGGGGTGATCAAGCGAACGGATGGTGTGCCGCTGACCTATCGTTTGCAAGGGAAGGTATTCAGTGTCAGCGGCCGCTGTTCGGTCATCCCGAAAGTGTGTGGTGTCGATTTTTATATGGGGCAGAGCTATTCCGGGAATGTGGGCGAGCGCATCCAGATGAAATTTAAAATCAAGCTGGCGGATATTAAAAAACAGCTTAAGGCCTTGAGAGAGTAAGTTTTAGCCTAAAGTCGGCTCTCGTTTAACCCAGCTGTGCCGACAAACACGACAATGGCAAAGCTGGGTCAAGAGGACAGTTTAATCCTTGGCGGTTATTTTACAAAACACATTCTTTCGGCATAGGCTTCGGCTTCCTTTAAGCGTTTCTTTAACGATTTCGATTGCTCAGGGTCGCGAAACGCGGCACCATTCTCGCCGGGTGTTTTACGCATAAAGCCAAAAGTGGTTGCGGCTTCGTATTCCTTGAAGGTTAATTTTTCGGCAATTTTGTCGATTTTACAGCCGCAGGCGTATTGTGTGATATAGGTCAGTCCGCCGTGTTTAGCAACGCACTGTAGAACATATTCAACCCGGTCACGGGTAGGATACTGATCAATATAGCTTATCGTTTCGTCTTCAACTTTAGTCTGGTTAGTGGCGCAGGCAGCGCTCAACAATAAAAGGGAAAAACTGATAAGGACTTTGTTGTTCATTTTTCTGATGTTCACAAGTTTTGATAAAAGAGTTGTAATAAATTGACTTATTCTTCTGCGGCAAAATCGACAATCGCTTTCAGTTTTAAATTCATTTTATGGGCAAATTGATTGAATTTCGGGTTGTCGGTATTTTCAGGTAACAAATGGGTTTTAATGAGCGTCCGGTTTTTAAATTGATAAACCACAACATTGCACGGCATATAATGAACGGCATGCGGGTCCAGTTCTAACAGAATTTTTGCATGCGATAAATTGCAAAACTGTACGGTATCATATTCGGGAAAATTTTGTGCACCACGATCACGAATGACTTTGCCAACCCGACTATGGCCCGTGATTCTGAAATTATGTTCTGCAATTGCGACTTCCAGCTCCGCCAGCACATCATCATACGGTTTGTCAGTGCTGGCCTGATAATAATAGACCGTTTCCTTATGGATAGCTTCAGGTCGTGTTGCACTACAGCTTGCAATAAAAAATAAGGCTGCGACAATGATTAATGGCTTCATCTTATTAAGCATATCATTATGAATCAGCAAAACAAAGTAACCGGTGTGATATTAGCAGGTGGCTTGGCCAGGCGCATGCAGCAAAAGGATAAGGGCTTGATTTTACTCCATGACAAACCGCTGGTGAGCTATGCTATCGCTGCAATGGCGCCCGTAGTCGATGCATTGGTCATTAATGCCAATCGCAATCAAGCTGAATATCAGCAGTTTGGATATCCTGTTGTTTCAGATCAAAACTTGACATTTGCAGGACCACTGGCAGGGATATTGGCGGTTATGACAGCGGTGCCAACCGATTTATTACTGGTGATGCCCTGCGACTCGCCTCGAATAAAAACACAGCATCTACAAAAAATGCTGAAAACGCAGGCAGAACAGGGTGCTGATTGTGCGGTCGCTTATGATGGCGAACGTTTGCATCCGGTTTTTTTGGTACTTAAAAGTTGTCTGAAAACCAGTCTTGAACAGTATTTGGAAGCCGGCGAACGCAAAATTGACCGTTGGTTGATGCAGCACGACTGGGTACAGGTCAACTTTAGTGACCAACCCGAGGTGTTTCAGAATATTAATACGCCGGAACAGCTGCAACAGGTCGCCGAGGTGATGCATGGAAAATAAGAACAAGCCGCTGTTAACCCAATCTGGCCTGGCTCATGCGGTGGTGGAAATAGCGGTCGATGAAAATGGTGAGAGACGACCTATTCATTTAGTTCTGGAGCGGCCACTAACCCTTTATGTCGATAAGCAGGAAATCGTGACCTTAATGACAATGGGTGCCGAACCTGAGCTGTTGACGCTGGGCTATTTAAAAAATCAGGGCTTTTTTGAGGATATTTCCAGCATAAAACAGGTGCAGGTCGATTGGGAAACGGATGCAGTTGCCGTCGTGACGCATCAGCAAAACAGTGATTTCAGCCAACAAATGCAGCAGCGCACGGTGACGACCGGTTGTGGACAGGGGACCGTTTATGGTCGATTGATCGATAAGCTGAAAAATATCAAGGTAGCACAAGTCGGTTTTAAGCAAAGTGAACTTTATGCTTTATTGAACGCATTAAGACAGCATAATGAAATTTATAAAAAAGCCGGGGCTGTTCATGGATGTGCGTTGTGCTGCAATCAAAATATCGAATTTTTTATCGAAGATGTCGGTCGGCATAATGCAGTCGATGCAATTGCAGGCTTTATGTGGCTCAATAATATCGATGGCGCCGATAAAGTTTTTTATACCACTGGACGGTTGACCTCTGAAATGGTTATCAAGGTTGCTCAAATGAATATTCCTGTTTTGGTTTCGCGTTCCGGGGCAACACAGATGGGGCTGGAAATGGCGCGACAGTCTGGCGTAATGTTAATTTCTCGCGCGAAAGGCCGTCATTTTCTGGTATTAACAGAAGCAGACCGGTTTTTATTTGATGGATTGGTTCAGAATAATCAAAAGAATACTTGAATTCACTGGGATTCAGTATTGTAATAACCTTGATCCGATATTTTTCAATAAAGAGGATGGGTATGAAAAAAGAAAAAAAATTATTTGGACCTTTTAGTGTTATTGTCGCTCTCTGTTATAGTAATTTGGCCTGGGCGGCTGAAGATGTCGATTTTGAAATTTCAATATGGCCCTTTGTGCTACTCATTGCTGTTTTGATTATCTTCAGAAAAAAAATCATTGCCGAATCAACTGTACACCATGCTGAGGGCGAGGGGCCTGAGGTTGCGAAAGCAGTTGCGCCGTCTTCGGCATCGGTCGCTGAAAATACTGTTACATCAACTGTTGAGGCCGATAATGATATTATTGATTTAACTCAGAATGTGGAACAATGCCAGGGGACAACAGCAAAAGGCACGCGCTGTAGTCGAACTGCAAATCTGGAGACGATTGTGGTTAAAATCGATAATAAACAATACCGGTTTTTAACCTGTAAGCAACATAATAATGAAGGTTTTACCCCTTTTCATTTTAGATAAACACCAGGAGAATAATGATGGATATTAAAAAAGAATTTGAAGAAATTGCC
>CAYUAE010000002.1:0-8142 GCA_964442675.1 uncultured Methylomarinum sp. | reverse complement strand
GATAAACACCAGGAGAATAATGATGGATATTAAAAAAGAATTTGAAGAAATTGCCGAAAAATTAAAGCAAGAGCGTGATGAGTTAAAAGTCCAATTACATTTGGCCTCAATGGAGGTTAAAGAAGAATGGGAAAAGGCGGAGAAAAAGTGGGAAAAGGTGGCTGACGTGATTGAAGATGTTGCCGATGACACCAAAGAAACCGCTGAGGACGTGATTGAAGCGGCTAAAGTCATTGGTGATGAATTGAGTGCAGCCTATAAACGGATTACCGAACGATTAAAACACGATTCGTAACGAAAAAAAGCTGGTATCACCGCACCTCTTGCTTAATGCCGAAGGTGAGAATGATACCAGATCATACTATCTCCGTTTGCTTTGATCCAGATAAAAACCAGTAAGTTCCCCTCCCGTAAGCTTTTATTCAGATTCAAAAAATGACTTAATTTTAAGGACCATGCTATGAAAAACTACGAAAGTATTGCTCGTCTAATTGGCAATACCGCCTTAGTCAAATTAAACAAAGTCGTTCCCGAACATGCCGCCGATGTTTTTGTTAAGCTGGAATCTCGTAATCCCGGTGGTTCAGTTAAAGATCGGATTGGATTGGCGATGATACAAGCAGCCGAAAAATCGGGTCAGCTGAAGATGGGAGGGACAATTATTGAACCGACCTCAGGCAATACCGGTATTGCTTTGGCCATGATCGCCGCGCAAAGGGGATATCGATGTATATTAACCATGCCGGAAACCATGTCGATTGAAAGGCGGCGCTTATTGGCCTTATTTGGCGCAGAAATCGTGTTAACGCCGGGAGCGGATGGGATGAAAGGGGCTATTGCCAAGGCGGAGCAACTCTTTCAACAGACACCTGCAGCGTTTATGCCGCAACAGTTTGAAAATCCGGCTAATCCAGAAATTCATCGCCAAACCACAGCTCAGGAAGTCTGGTCGGGAACGGACGGTAAAGTCGATGCCTTTGTGTGCGGTGTGGGTACGGGTGGAACGATTTCAGGCGTTGCCGATGTTATCAAAAAACGCAAAGCCAGTATTGAAATTGTTGCGGTAGAGCCAGAAGAATCCCCGGTTATTTCTGGTGGTAAACCCGGGCCACATAAAATTCAGGGCATCGGTGCCGGATTTATTCCTGAAAATCTGGATGTTGAGTTGATTGATAAAATTGAATTGGTTCATACTGAGCAAGCTTTTGCCATGCGAAGACGTTTGTTTGAAGAAGAAGGTATTATGGCTGGCATTTCATCGGGCGCGAGTGTTTTCGCGGCTATTCGGGTGGCGCAGCGCTTAGGTACAGGGAAAACGGTTGTGACCGTTATTCATGACACGGGGGAACGTTATTTGAGTATGACTGAAGAAGGTTAAGTTCTCACTCAGCTATATCTCCACGCTTGAACAACGTCCCATCTGGTAGCTCCCCTTTGTTTTGCCGATGATGGTGTTTCAACACCATCATCGGCAAAAAATAAACCTCCAGCATGCCCAATTTCATTGTCGAAAAGTATAAATCGGCAAGTAGTGCGGCTTCGTTTTTGAATCGTAAACAACGTTGAATTCTGTAAGTACCGGAATTTAAAAAAGGACCATCGTTTTTTTGAATAAAGGGAGCGGTGGTTTTTTTATGATTTTTTGAATGCATGCAAAAAATACTATATATTGTGCCTCCCTGCTTCAAAAAGCACTATATGTAGATGGCATCGTTTTTTTGTTTTGGCGATGTAAAGCTTTGTATTCTCTGAAAAACTCTGGAAAAAAGGATCTAAATCAATGACCGCACAGCTTCATGTGGTAAGAAATACCGTCACTGAAATTCCGTTGCAAGATGCATCTTTGGATATTTGGGATGCAAAATATCGATTAAAAACCAAAGATGGACAACCGGTTGATAAAACGATTGATGATACTTACAAACGCGTTGCCAAAGCGCTTGCCGGTGTTGAAAAAACCAAGGCTGATCAGGAAAAATGGTACAAAGAATTTCTGTGGGCATTAAGGCAAGGTGTGATTCCGGCGGGGCGGATTGTATCCAATGCCGGTGCTCAGGAGCATAAGCCTGCAACCTCGACCATCAATTGTACGGTTTCAGGTACCATCCAGGATTCAATGGATGATATTTTAGCCAAGGTACACGAGGCAGGGTTGACCCTGAAAGCCGGTTGCGGTATCGGTTATGAATTTTCAACGCTGCGTCCGAAAGATGCCTATGTTTCAGGGGCCGGCGCGTACACCTCCGGGCCATTATCGTTTATGGATATATACGATAAAATGTGTTTTACCGTGTCGTCGGCCGGTGGTCGCCGTGGTGCGCAGATGGCTACTTTTGATGTGGCTCATCCGGATGTTGTTGAATTTATTCGGGCTAAACGTGAAGACGGGCGGTTGCGTCAGTTTAACCTGTCTTTGTTGATCACACGGGAGTTTGTTGAAGCTGTCAAAAACGATAAGGACTGGCCGCTGTCTTTTCCGGTGACTGAAAAAGAAGTTAAATTAGACAAGCTGGATTTAAATGACGCCCAACAGATTGTCTGGCGTGACCTGCCCAATAAAGCCGGCTATATCGTCAATGACAAGGGGTTGGTCGCTTGCCGTATTACGAAAACACTGCCCGCACGTCGGTTGTGGGACATTATCATGTCTTCGACCTATGATTATGCTGAGCCCGGCTTTATTTTGATTGATAAAGTCAATGAGATGAATAATAACTGGTTCTGTGAAAATATTCGCGCGACCAATCCATGTGGTGAACAGCCTCTGCCGCCTTATGGAAGCTGTCTGTTAGGTTCGATCAATCTGACCCGTTTTGTGGAAAAACCATTCACGGCGAAAGCTGGGTTTGACTGGGAAGGTTATCGTAAAGCCGTGCGTATTTTTACCCGCATGCTGGATAATGTCGTCGAAATCAACGGGCTACCTTTAGAGAAACAGCGTCACGAAATCACCCATAAGCGTCGACATGGTATGGGCTATTTAGGACTGGGATCGACCGTCACCATGCTAGGTATGAAATATGGTGATGAATCTTCATTGGAATTCACCGAAGAAGTCACTAAAACCATGGCGATAGAAGGCTGGAAGATGGGGCTGGCCTTAGCGCAGGAAAAAGGCCCTGCACCCATTATGGATGAAATGTTTACGGTGACCGGTGAAATGTTGCATAAACGGCCGGAAATGGTCAAAGATGGCTATAAAGTCGGCGATAAAGTTCCCGGCAAGGTACTGCATGCAAAATACAGTCGCTATATGCAGAAACTGGCCGAAGCCGAGCCTGAATTGGTCGAAGCATTAAGCGAAGTCGGCAGTCGTTTTACGCATCATAGTTCGATTGCGCCAACGGGCACCATTTCTCTGTCGTTAGCGAATAATGCTAGCAATGGTATCGAACCGAGTTTTGCGCATCATTATTCGCGCAACGTGATTCGGGAAGGGAAAAAATCGAAAGAAAAGATCGACGTATTTTCCTTTGAGCTGCTGGCGTATAAAGAACTGATCAATCCGGATGCGATGCCATTCAGTGACGATCCTGCCCAAAAACTGCCGGATTATTTTATTTCGGCTGATGATGTTACCCCCAAACAGCATGTCGATATTCAGGCGGCAGCGCAAAAATGGATAGACTCGTCTATCTCTAAAACCGCTAATGTGCCGACTGATTACCCTTATGAAGATTTTAAAGATATTTATCAATATGCCTATGATCAAGGCCTAAAAGGCTGCACCACATTCCGATTTAATCCAGAAGTATTCCAGGGCGTATTGGTCAAGGAGAAGGATTTGGAAAACACTACCTATCAATTTACTCTGGAAGATGGCCATGTGGTTGAATTGAAAGGTAATGAGGAAGTGGAATATGATGGCGAAGTACATACCGCCGCGAATTTGTTCGATGCTTTGAAAGAGGGTTATTATGGAAAGTTCTAAGGCAGATATAAAGCAGGATGAAGAAGCCATGACGCATAAAATCACAAAAAAAATCGTTAGCTATAAAGTTTTGACTGACGAGTCGAAAGCAAATGCAGCGAATAATGAAGCGCTGCAGCCTGAACTGGAAAGCATGCATGAAAAAATGGAACGGCCTGAAGTGTTACTTGGCTCGACCTACAAAATTAAAACCCCCCAGTCTGAGCATGCGTTGTATATCACGATAAACGATATGATTTTGAATGCAGGCTCGGAACATGAAGAGCGCAGACCCTATGAAGTGTTTATTAATTCTAAAAATATGGAACATTTTCAATGGGTTCTGGCCTTGACGCGGGTTATTTCCGCCGTCTTTCGCAAAGGTGGCGATGTGTGCTTCCTGGTGGAAGAGCTGAAAGCTGTATTCGACCCGAAAGGCGGCTATTTTAAAAAAGGTGGCGTTTTTATGCCTTCACTGGTGGCTGAAATCGGTTGTGCGATTGAATCGCACATGAAACATATCGGTATGATTAAGCCCGAGGAGCTGTCCTCCAGCCAAAAACAGTTTTTGGCTGAAAAACGGAAAGAATTTGAAGCCAGACATGGCGCAAGCGGAGGAGAGGATAATAGTTTTCCAGAGCAGGCTGTGCTTTGCGCAAAATGTAATACCAAAGCGATGGTACTGATGGATGGCTGTATGACCTGTTTGAATTGTGGCGACAGTAAATGCGGATAATGTGATGGCGAAAGACATTATCCTGCAACAGATGTTTGTTTATCCTGTGAAATCGCTGGCCGGTATCGAAGTATCGACCTGGCCAGTCGATAAAACTGGCTTTCGGCATGATCGACAATGGATGCTTATCGACCAGGAAAACCGTTTTTTGAGTCAGCGCCGCTTGCCGAAAATGGTGCTGATTAAACCGGAGTTGACTGATGCTGCCTTGCAATTGTCCGCGCCTGGAATGACGCCGATTCAGATTCCGTTACAGCCTGGCGCGGCCGACACAGTGGCGGTGGAAATATGGCATGATCACTGTCAGGCCGTTCTGCTGAAGCAAAAGGTCAACCAATGGTTCAGTGATTTTTTAAAAATCGACTGCCGGCTGGTTTTCCATCCACAACAGGCCGTACGTCCGGTGGATCCGACTTATGCAGCGCCTACAGATCAAGTCGCCTTTGCCGATGGCTTTCCGTTTCTTCTATTATCACAGGCCTCATTAGATGCCTTGAATCATGCCATGGGGTTATCCTTACCCATAATCCGGTTTCGGCCTAACTTAGTTATATCCGGTTGCAGCGCCTATGCTGAGGACAGCTGGCGTAAAATTCAGATTGGTGATATTAGTTTTCGTTTGCCTAAGCCGTGTTCACGTTGCGCTGTTCCCACTATTGATCCAGTTACGGCAGAACGCAGCTCGGAGCCGATGCAAACCTTGCAAAAGATTAGAAAATGGCAAAAGCATGTTTACTTCGGTCAGAATGCGCTGCATGACAAAAGCGGGCGGTTGACGGTCGGCATGCCGGTCAATGTGATAAAAACAGGCCCGGCTCAGCCACCGCTGACAATATAAGCACTTAAAATACGCATTATGCTATGCTTTAACGCATGGATAAGTATCGATTATTTCCCCCACTCTTCAAGCAAACGCCGGCCATTAATTATTCGACCGCAATCGGTTTAGCGCTGAGCATTATTTTATTGCTGTTTATTGTCTATTATGCCGCCAATACGCCAGAAATTTTTATCAATATTTCAGGGCTGGTGATTGTCTTGGGGGGGACATTGGCGGCTGTTTTTCTGAGTTATCCCTTGCGTGACATCAAACAGGGCATTAAATCCATTCGGCAGATTATTTTTTATGAAAGCCTGAACCCCCAGCGTGAGGTCGATGAAGTCGTCGCTGTCGCCAGAATGTGGTTTCAGCGCGATAAAATCGCCATCGAAAATACCATCGATACGATTCAGAATCCCTATCTGAAAACCAGTTTTCAACTGATTGTCGATAATGCACCGCTGGATGATATTTTAGCCTTATTGAAATGGCGGATTGCCAGATTGCGCGCTAAAGAAAAAGCCGAAGCCAGCATATTTCATAGTCTGGCCGCCTTCTCGCCAGCCTTTGGTATGCTGGGTACGTTGATTGGGTTGATCAATATGCTGGAAGTGATTGAAGTCAAAGAAATTCACTCCATTACCGCCAATATGGCTATTGCCTTGACGACAACGCTCTATGGGCTGTTGCTGGCTAATCTTGTGTTTAATCCGATTGCAATTAAATTGGAACGGCGCACAGAGCAGCGCATCATGATTATGAGCATGATCATGGAAGGCGTCGCCTTGATTGTAGAAGGGCGTACGCCTTCGTTTATTCGAGAAACCCTGAACTCTTTTGTCGCCCAATACGATAACGAATTGCATCAGGACAGCTTAGATTTTTATGACGACTGAATCGGGCAAATCACATCATCTTGCTTCGGCTCTGGTTTTGGATGACTGGCTGGATGAGCCGGACGGTCGCCCCACCCAAAACTGGTTGTTAACCTATATTGATGTGTTTGTGTTGATTGTCATGTTGGTTGTGGTTTTGATTTCGTTAAGTCACTTTGAGACACAAACGACAAAGCCAAAGAAGCAGTATATAAAACAAGGTGCGACGGTTAAACAGCATACCGAGACAGCCGTAAAGGCCGTTAAAAATAAACCTGTTGTCACGAACAACACCGTGCAACCGGTTAACAGCATGCCACAACCGGATAAGACAAAGCAACGCCTAAAAAAACAGCCTGTGAAGGTCGCAAAAGCACCTGTAAAAGCCGTGCCGGTAGCAAAAAAAATGGAACCGAAACCCGATGCGGTGCAGGTCGCGAAAGCCGTTGAGACGCCAAAGCCTGTCAAAAAAGTCAATGCGCCAGCGCCCATTAAAAAAGCGGATGCGGATAACACGCAGAGGCGTTTACAGCAAAAACTGAAGAAACTGGGCTTAGAAGATAAAATCCAGATGACGGTGTCGAAAGGTTATGCTCAGTTGAGAATACAAGACAACATCTTGTATCAATCATCCAATGCGGAACTATCGGAATCTGGTAAAGCCGTGTTAAAGCAGCTGACGCCCTTATTACAACAATCGAAGGGTTTGATTTATATCGAAGGGCATACCGACAATCGGCCGATCAAGACAGCAAAGTTCCCATCAAACTGGGAATTAGGCGCGGCCAGAGCGACCAGTGTGCTGCACTTCTTAGCGAAACAAAATATTGACCCGGCAAGAATGCGGGCGGTCACCTTTGCCGATACTCAGCCGATTGCCGATAACAGCACCGAAGAAGGCCGACAAAAAAACCGGCGGGTGAATATTGTTATCAAGGTGTCAGATGAGGATTAAGCCCGTAATGGCTTATGTTATTGTTGGACTAATCCAGATCAATAATTGCATAACCTCTTTCATTCCAGCGTAGATATTGCCCGGATGCAGCTGTCCAGTCGGCCAGTACAAAACGCTGCGCTTTTTCGCCATCAAGCATTATCTCGTGGACTGCGGGACGATGCGTATGGCCATGGATCAGCCGCTGGCAATCGAAGCGTTTAAGTGTTTCGATTACCGTTTGGGGGTTGACATCCATGATGTCATCGTTTTTTTTTCGTTTATGCCAAAAACTGCGGAGGCGATACCAACGCGCCGCCAGCAATCGAAGCCAGAGCGGCTTGGATAAAACATTGCGTTGCCAATCGGGCTGGCGCGATTTTTGTCGGAATGCCTGGTAAGCCACATCATCGCTGCATAACAAGTCACCGTGGGTGAGCAATGTTCTGACTCCAAACAGATCGATGACATGGTAATCACCCAGTAATGTCACGCCGGTTTCCCGGGCAAATGCCTGTCCGATTAAAAAATCTCGGTTACCGGCCTGAAAATACACCGCAATGCCAGCGTCAGTCAGTTTTTTTAAGGCTTTTTTGATGGCTGGATTGGGAGGAAGATTATCATCATCGCCGATCCAGCTATCAAATAAATCGCCGAGAATATACAACGCACTAGCTTGGCTGGCGGTTTCCTGCAAAAATGACAGAAACCTGCGCGTAATCTCTTTTTTTTCTACGGCAATGTGTAAATCGGAAATAAATAAAATAGTCGGGTTCAACGGCTTATCCGGAAATTGGGTGGAAACAAAATAATGCTTGATACACCTGCCCGGGAACTGCCATTAAGTCAAGGATGGGTGGTTCGACT
>CAYUAE010000001.1:25832-45019 GCA_964442675.1 uncultured Methylomarinum sp. | reverse complement strand
GTTGCATTAGGCGTACGCCGTATCCACAAGGTTATTCAGAAAATAGATGATTGAGCTGCATCATATTTGCCTTGCCGAGTCCTTTATCCCTGCAGAGTAAATTTCACTGGCATAAGAGAAAATCAACGCTTTTAGAAATCTGACTATACTTATCAAGAATGATTTGTTTAGCACTTCTTTAAGCTTTTTGATCCAGATAATCCCTGTATGCCAGAACACATTACAACCTCCAATACAAAACGCTTTTTTAATCCGCTTATTGCCGCCGTCCTGGTCGTGTTGGCTATCTCTCTTTCCGCCGGCTCTGTCGCTTATTATGCTTACCAGCTTGAGCGGGAAGAAAAAAGAAAACAATTATCTGATTTTCTGAATCATATAAAAGCAGAATTGCAGCAAAACTTGCAACAACAGCGCATCAATATTGGGTATTGGCGAACCGATACTAACCTTATTCAAACGGCACAATCACTGCTAAAAGGTACTTTTTCACCCAACCAACCTGCCTTTCGACAGCTTGATACCGAACTTACGCCGTTTATCGCCACACAAGGCTATCAGGACTACAAATTTCTCGATGCTGATGGCCGCATCCTGTTCTCAAGATTCCATAGCGAAAATATCCATACAACCGAAATCATTCCAAAAGCATTACTGCAAAAAGCCTGGCAAGGCCAAATTGTGATTTCACCACCTTACCTGACAAAATCAACTGAACCTGAAGAGACGCAAAATGCAAAAATACTTATTCTGACACCGGTCAAAGACCTTCAGCAACAGACCTTGCTGTTATTCGCCTTTGAAACGAACTTAGGTTCTCTGGTAAAAAATATTTTTAGCACAGCCTCAATTGGCAAATCGGGTCATATTTTCTTTGTCAATGCAAAAGGACAGGTGTTGTCATCGTCGGTAAAAAAACTGACGCCAACATTTATCCCAGACCTTCATGCACTTAAGACAAAACAAGTCAGGATCAATCTTGATGGCTTTCAATACAATCAGGAGTCCCCGGCCATCGAAGGCTGGTTGTGGCTCGATGCCCTCGATATCGGTGTGATTGTCGAAATCAAAAAATATGATGCATTTCGAAACAGTTATTTATTGTTAAACAGTATCGCCACCGGTGCATTGATCGCAATCCTGCTGGCGCTTTTGGTTACCTGGCTGTTTCAACGTTTTCAACAAAAATTCATCAATGCCCTGCAGTTACAACAGATCGTTTTCAATAATTTGAGTGAGGGTTTGATTGTGATTGATACGCAAGGCATCATTAAACTGATCAACCCGGCTATTAGCAGGCTATTCGGCTACGAGGAACATGAATTACTGGGCCATAATGTCAAAATCATCATGCCTGACGCCATTGCCAAGCAGCATGATGCCTATCTGCAATCTGTCGATTTAGACAAGCCGAAAATACTTAAACAAACAACATCCGTCAAAGGAAAGCGTAAAGATGGTTCAGTCTTTCCACTCAATCTGACAATTACCCCCATCAATATCAACAACAAACTGCATTTCAGCGCTATCTTAAGAGACCTGTCAGACAAAACCAAATTACAATCAAAGGTTTTATCCACACAAAAAAAACTAAAAGAACGCTCCCGAGAGCTTGCCTTCCGGGTTGCTGCCGTGAACGAACATGCCCTGGTCAGTATATCCGATCATAAAGGCATCATAACCTATGCCAATGACAAGTTCTGTCAGACCAGCGGCTACAAAAGGGAAGAATTGCTCGGCAAAACACATGCTGTTTTGAATTCAGGCGAACATCCTAAATCTTTCTTCAAAAATATGTGGGCCACCATTCTAAGTGGCAAAACCTGGCATGGCGAAATAAAAAACCGGACAAAACAAGGCCAGGCTTATTGGGTTCAGGCAACGATTGTGCCTTATCTGGATGAACAGGGAAAACCGGAGCGCTTTATTGCGATTAGAACGGATATTACCCAACAAAAAATACTGGAATTCAAGCTAAAACACAATGAAACACGCTTGGCATTAAGCCATCAGTTTGCCAATATCGGTACGTGGGAATGGGATATTCAATCGAATAGCATTTTCTGGTCCGAACAAGTGCCTGTTCTATTTGGGCTTGAGCGCGGCCGATTAAAAACAACATTGGATAAATTTTTATCCCTGGTCCATCCTGATGATATTGAACGCATCAACACGGCTATTCAAATCAGTCTTGAATCAGGTTCAACCTATGATATTGAACATCGTGTCATCTGGCCGGATGGTACCGTCAAATGGGTTCATGAAAAAGGCAATGTTATCCGTAACCAGAAAGGCAAAGCGACTCGAATGCTAGGCGTTATCATTGATATTGACAAGATCAAACAAACCCAGTTGCAACTGGAACAAGCCAGCCGTGCCAAATCTGAATTTCTGTCCTCCATGAGTCACGAACTCAGAACGCCATTAAATGCCATTCTCGGTTTTGCCCAATTATTACAGAGCGATGTGGACTCACCATTAAATGAGGATCAGCAAGAAAGTGTCATGCATATTTATCAGTCAGGTCAGCACTTGTTGGATCTTATCAATGATATTCTGGAATTATCTCGCATTGAAGCGAAAAAACTGGAAATATCCCACGATATCATTAATATTCAGGACGTGATGCAAGCCTGTCTGCCCATTCTGAAACCGCTGGCTGAAAAAAAACCAGTCACCCTCGAGTTGCTTTCCAATGACAGGATTTATATCATGGGCGACTCGACACGCTTGAAACAGGTTATCCTCAATCTTGCCTCCAATGCCATCAAATACAACAAGCCGGATGGACAGGTCTCCATTCGCTATGAACCCTTGGATAACAGCTTAAAAATTATTGTTCAAGATACCGGTATCGGCATCCCAGAATCAAAACAAGCAGCGGTATTCCAGGCTTTTGAACGCTTGGGACAGGAGACGTCCAGCATTGAAGGGACAGGCATCGGCCTGGTTATCACCAAGGAACTGGTTCAGGCCATGGGCGGGGATATTGGCTTTAAAAGCCAGGAAGGAGAAGGCTCAACATTCTGGATTGAACTACCTTTAGCCAATCAGGATGATCTACCGAAAAACACCCACAATATTGTCGAGACCCAAACGCAATCCGCTGAGCAAAATCACACGACCCAATCCAATACGATTTTATATGTCGAAGACAACCCTACCAATATTCGCCTGATTGAAGGTTTTTTTAAACAATATCCTCAAATCAGACTCATCACGGCATCTTCTGCCGAACAAGCATTATTGTTGTTTGAACAGGGTTTACAGCCCGATTTGATTCTGATGGATATTCATTTGCCAGGGCTCAGCGGACTGGAACTGGCGGAAATATTGAAAGAACATGCTGACTTTAAAGCGCCCATCATTGGATTAAGTGCAGCCGCTATGGCCGAACAGATTCAAGAAGCACAACAAACTTTTGATGACTATCTGACCAAACCCGTGGATTTCGTACAACTGAAACAAGCCCTGCAAGAGCATGGTATGCCGTTATAGCGCTTACGCTTCCAGTCTTTCTTCAGAAAATGAATCAATATATTTCATTCGAAACTGGAGCACTGGATCCAAAATTTCATCAAATAAGTGCGTTAGCTCCGGATCAAAATGTTTGCCACTTTGCTCATGAATGAGTGCTACCGCTTTATCGACCGGCCAGGCCTTTTTATAAGGGCGCTCGGAAGTCAAAGCATCAAACACATCACAAATTGCGCAAATTCGGCCCTCTATTGGAATTTCTGTACCGGCCAGGCCATTCGGATAGCCGCTGCCATCCCATTTCTCATGATGGGTCAAGGCAATATTTCTGGCCACTTGCATTAGAGGGATATCACTACCGGATAAAATTTCAGCACCCACCTCAACATGCGACTGCATAATGATCCATTCTTCTTCGGTTAATTTTCCAGGTTTCAACAAAACCGCATCGGGAATACCGATTTTTCCAATATCATGCATCGGCGCAGCCAGATAAATCAGCTCGGCCTGCTGATCAGACAAGCCTGACTGCTTAGCTAGCAAGCGGCAATATTCGCTCATCCGTAAAATATGATTGCCGGTTTCATTATCCCGAAACTCAGCCGCACGTCCTAATCGGGCGATGACCTCGTAGCGGCTGTCTTCAAGCTCCTGAGTTCTTTTCCTGACTTCCTCTTCCAGGATATTATTTTGTTGCCGCACCCGTTTGTATAATAGGCGAACCTGGAGAATATTGGCGATTCTTTGCAGAACCTCCAATTGATCAAACGGTTTGGTCAAAAAATCCTTGGCACCACAATCTAATGCTTTTGCTCGAACTTCACCGGTCAATTCCGCCGTCAAAACCAGGACGGGGAGATAGTCTTCGATCGGCAAACTATCTTGCAGAGCGGTCATCACCTCAAATCCATCCATTTGGGGCATACGAATATCCAACAGTACAATATCTATCTGGTGTTGATGAAACAGGAGGACTGTCTGCCTTGGGTCTGTAGTCGAAAAAATATTGCTGTATCCAGCCTGCTTGAGTATTTTTTCTAACAATTTAACATTCAAAATCTGATCATCAACAATCAGAATATTGGCGGACTTAATATTCATTCAATTTAAACCTGTGTAAGATTTTATGACCCAGCCGATTTCAGAGTCACAACTTTATTCGCGATTCCCGTGGTACTTTGATGCACCTCCAAAATCGAAATCTGCAAGCCATTGATTTTGTAAGTAACGCGAAAATATCACTCGGCTTTGTATGAGTACTGACGAAACAGGGATGATTTGTTCAAAAATTGTCTAAAGTTTATAAACTTTTCTACCTAAACAGAACATGAATGTATACTCTTCGCATATAACAATGGCATGCCAGTGGTTCAGTTTGTCAAGGGCAAGGCGAAAAAGGGGCTGCTGGAGTGACATTTTTCATTATGTGAGGAGTACAAGCTTAAAAACTCTATCTCAATTTATATCCAAAGATAGTTCATCAGGATTTTTATTCAATCCCTTTTGTCAGTTTTGTGTACTGTTTCCTATAGTTCCACAGCCGCTGCATCAGATATTTAAGGTGTCTCATCGCCATCTTTTTTTTCATATTCGCCTTCAATCACATGATGGCTCGGTGTAGCATTCTGCTGAAAGCCGGCTGGCGTCACTAATTTATTTTCAATGACATAACGGGCAATTTTTTTACGCAAGCCCGGCACCAGACAGGCAAAACCGATAGCATCGGTAAAAAATCCCGGGGTCAGCAACAATGCGCCGCCAACCAGCAAAATCGGGCCTTCAATCATTTCATAGGCGGGGATAACGCCTTTATTCACGCTTTCTTGAAAACGCAACCAGGTTGCCAGCCCTTGCTTTCTCAGCAACCAGGCACCCAGCATGGCAGTAAACACCACCATAAAAATAGTGGGAAAAATGCCGATAATTCCGCCAATCTGTAACAACAAATAGATTTCGATAAACGGCACGGTCAAAAAAAACAAAAACAAAATCTGTACAATTTTCATTTAAAATACGCCTTGGATTTAAGTTTATAAGGATAGTCTGATGCACCAACTCATTTATTGTACCTGCCCCGACCGGGAGACGGCAGAAAAAATTGCCCGCCATTTGGTCAAAACCCAACTGGCTGCCTGTATCAACATCATCCCCGGAATCACCTCAATTTATCAATGGCAAGGTGAAATCGAATCCTGTGAAGAACACCTGCTGTTAATCAAATCCCGCCAGAATTTATATCCTCAGGTAGAGCAGGCCATTGTTGCCCTGCATCCCTATGAACTTCCCGAAGTTGTTGCAGTCTCTATGGCTCGCGCACTGCCTGACTATTTACATTGGATGGATTCATGCTTAATCTCAGAATAATCGCCTTATTACTGACCTGTTTCTGGATGCTGCCTGCATCGGCAGTTGAATCGGGCACGGTCAAACAGCTACTGAACAATTTTTCCGCCAAACTCAATTTATTTGAAGACGAATTGCTGCCGGCCGATCAGGCTTTCAAGTTTTTCGCCACGGTTAAAGATGCGAAAACCCTGAGCGTACGTTGGGAAATCGCCGACGGTTATTATCTTTACCGCAGCAAACTCAAGCTGGCCAGCGATAATGCCGCGGTAAAAATAGGGCCATTGCCATTACCCGAAGGCGAGCCGTATCATGACGAATCCTTCGGTCAGGTCAGAATTTATCACCAGACCATTGAACTCGATGTACCGCTGATTCGGCAAAAAGCAGAACCTGTCCGCTTTAATTTACTGGCTTCTTTTCAAGGTTGTGCCGACCGGGGCGTGTGTTATCCGCCGATGAAAAAATCGCTGCCCTTGGCCTTGCCGGCCATGACCGCAACCGCTCCATCCACACCCTCTCAAGCCACGCCCTTATCCGAACAAGACCAGATTGTCCAGGCTTTGCACAATGACAGTTTCTGGGTCGCCTTGTTAAGCTTTTTCGGCTTCGGTTTGTTATTGTCGCTGACGCCGTGTATTTTCCCGATGATTCCGATTTTGTCGGGGATTATTGTCGGCCAGGGCCAAAATATCGGCACCCGAAAAGCCTTTTTTCTGTCATTCTGTTATGTGTTGGCGTCGGCATTGATGTACACCCTGTTTGGTGTATTGGCCGCGTTGTTCGGCAGTAATTTACAGACGACCTTCCAACAACCCTGGATTATCGCCTTGTTCAGCGCCATTTTTGTGTTGCTGGCGTTGTCGATGTTTGGTTTTTATCATCTGCAAGTGCCCAAAGCCCTGCAAGCTAAATTGCATGATTTCAGTGACCGGCATCGCGATGGGTCCTGGATCAGCGCCGCCATCATGGGCGCCTTGTCATCGCTGATCGTCGGTCCCTGCGTTGCCGCACCACTGGCCGCCTCGTTGATTTATATCGGCCAGACCGGTGATGTCATCCTCGGCGCATCGACCTTATTTGTCATGGGGCTGGGAATGGGCGTACCACTGCTGTTTTTAGGCACCTCCGCAGGCTCATTGTTACCGAAAGCCGGACACTGGATGAATACAGTCAATGCCGTATTCGGTGTCATCATGCTGGCCGTTGCGGTATGGATGTTAGATCGCATTCTACCCTCAGAAGTCACCATGCTGCTGTGGGCCATGTTGTTGATTATTCCTGCCATTTATTTGAATGCGCTCGACCCGTTGCCGGCAGACAGCAGCAACTGGCGTAAATTCTGGAAAGGCTTAGGTGTCGTTTTGATGCTGTATGGCGTGTTATTACTGGTCGGACTGAGCGCCGGAAACAGCAACCCGCTACAACCTTTAAAAGGACTTGGCAGCGCTAAAGCCATTGCCGCAACCGCCGAAGGCCTCTCTTTTCAACGCATTCACAGTAACCGGGAACTGGATGAAAAAATCGCCCAGGCTGGGCGTGAAGGGCGCTGGTTAATCCTGGATTTTTATGCCGACTGGTGTATTTCCTGCAAGGAACTGGAAGCCTACACCTTTACTGACCCTGCGGTAAAACAACGTCTGCAACAGTTTGTTCGGGTTCAGGCTGATGTCACTGCCAACAGCGCCGAAGAACAGGCCTTGTTAAAACGCTTCAATCTGATTGGCCCGCCCGGCATTATCTTTTTTGCACCGGATGGCCAGGAGCGTCCGGCCTTTCGCGTCATCGGCTATCAAGATGCAAAAACCTTTCTGCAAACCCTGAACAAGCTGCAATCTTCATGAAAAACAAACTGATTCTGGTTGCCGCCGCCCTGTTATCACTCAGTGCCGGCATGCTGTTTAAATATTATCAAATCCAACAAACCGTACAGCAACCGGCCTCGCCGTTGTTATCGATACGCTTACCCGACAGTGAGGGCAAGCTGCGTGATTTAAGCGAATGGCAGGGTAAGATTCTGATTATCAATTTCTGGGCCACCTGGTGTCCTCCCTGTCTGAAAGAAATCCCTGAGTTCATCAGACTCCAGGATGAACTACGCGGCAAAGGTGTACAGTTTATCGGCATTGCCATCGAAGACCAGGCCAGCATTGTGTCATTTTTGCAAAAAAACCCGATCAACTATCCCGTTTTAATCGGTGGCGATGCTGCCATAAGTTTATCGCAGCAACTGGGTAACCTGGTCAATGCCGTGCCGTTTACCTTGGTTGTCGATAGCCAGGGGATGATTGTTCACCGTCACCCCGGCGAATTATCCCGACAGAAACTGATGCAAATAGTGAATCCGCTGCTGGCGGAAAATTAAAACCTGTTCAAGGATATAGCTGCCGACCATTGAGTGACAACGAAAGCCATCGAGACGAACGTCAGGATATTGATACGCCACCGCTCTCGATTACTGTTTTTTGTTGCTCTTTGCTCTGTATCCAGGCAGTCGTACCTATCTTGTTACAACAAGATATAACCATTTTAAATCAATTGCTTGTGTTTCATTGTAAGTTATATCCACTTTCCTATAGTAAAACCTGTATTGCTGGCAAACCCAAGGCATAGCGCGGTATCATTACCTCCACCATTGACTATCTCCACAGATCATGACACTCAGCGTATTCGATATCTTCAAAATCGGCATTGGGCCTTCCAGTTCGCATACCGTAGGTCCAATGCGGGCGGCCTTGCTATTTGCCCAAAAATTGAAAACCGAACAGAAACTGGATCAGGTCACCCGCATCACGATTGAACTGTTCGGCTCACTGGGCGCGACGGGAAAAGGACACGGTACCGATAAAGCCGTTTTGCTGGGCCTTGAAGGTGAAACGCCGGAACAGGTTGAACCTGATACCATCGAACAGCGCTTGCAGAAGATTCGCCAGCAACAGCGACTCACGTTGCTGGGCGAAATCGCGATTCCATTCAACGAATCCAGCGATCTGTCTTATCACCTTGAATCATTACCGTTTCATAGCAACGGCATGCGCTTTAGCGCTTACAGTCATAGCAGTCTTGTCTTGCAAGGTGATTACTATTCCATTGGCGGCGGCTTTATCAGCACAGGCGAAGAAAGCAGTGCCGACAATGACGCCGATACGGTCGATTTGCCCTATCCATTTCGTTCATCGGCTGACTTGCTCAAGCAATGCGAGGCGCATCAATGTTCTATCAGCAGTCTGATGCTGGAAAATGAAAAATGCTGGCGCAATGAAGACGACATTCGCCAACAACTGCTGCATATCTGGCAGGTGATGAAAGCCTGTACCGAACGCGGCTTTCAACAGACCGGCGTGTTACCCGGCGGCCTGAATGTCAAACGCCGTGCGCCGGAACTGTATCAGCAATTACAACATGATACCCTGCATGACCACTTACCTTTAGGTCAACTGGATTGGGTCAATTTATTTGCACTGGCCGTCAGTGAAGAAAATGCGGCGGGCGGCCGGGTCGTCACGGCGCCGACCAATGGTGCGGCCGGCATTATTCCCGCCGTGTTACATTATTATTGGCGCTTTTGTGATGATGCCAGCGACGAAGGCGTTATCCGCTTTTTACTGACGGCGGGGGCAATCGGTATGCTGTATAAAATAAATGCCTCCATTTCCGGCGCTGAAGTCGGTTGTCAGGGCGAAGTCGGCGTCGCCTGCTCAATGGCGGCGGGCGCATTGACCGAGGTTTTAGGCGGCAGCATAGATCAGGTGGAAAATGCCGCTGAAATTGGCATGGAACATAATCTGGGCCTGACCTGCGACCCGATTGCAGGATTAGTGCAAATCCCCTGCATCGAACGCAACGCCATGGGCGCGGTAAAAGCGATTAACGCCAGCCGTATGGCCTTGCGCGGCACTGGCAATCATATGGTATCGCTGGACAAGGTGATTAAAACCATGCGCGATACCGGCGCGGATATGCAAAGCAAATACAAGGAAACCGCCCAGGGTGGTCTGGCGGTCAATGTGATTGAGTGTTAATTTTCTGGCGCAATTGTCCGATGATGTGATGACGTTTTTTATGCGAAACCTGTTGCTGCATCATCAATGCAAAAGGCTGCCAGTGGCCTCTGTCCACAATATAACCGGCCAGGGTGCTGATATGATTCAAGGTGCCTGATTTTGCATAAAGCTTAGGGGCAACTTCCGGCAATAGTTCACGCCAGGGTAAAAAATCCCGTAATAATTCGGTCAATTGCCTGGCCGATAAACGGTTCTGCCGAGACAACCCCGCCCCTTCCTGCAACACAACGCCTTGCCAGTTGAAATAACGCTTTACGGTAGATTGCATATAGCTTTGAACATCGGCAAAATTAGCCGGCCGCTTAAACTTTTCGGCCGCCAGCATCAGTACCAGTTGATTGGCAATAAAATTGGTCGAATATTTCATCATCGGCCGGATAATATCAGCCACACTGCGTTGATTATAATGTGCATAAAGCAATGGGACATCGGCTGGCACGCGCGCCCAGATAATCGTTTCAGCCACTTTAAGTCCTTGTTGCCGCAGAAAAATAGCCAATAATTGCGCAAAATGACGTTCGGCACCGGTTCTGTCAAAACCGGTATTGATGCGCTCTTTAAGACCTTGGATGCGACCTGCCTGGGTTTTGGCAAAAGCGGTCAACGGTGTTTCCGGTTCGCCCGACACAACTTTACCGTGCTGGATCTGTAAGGCCAATGTATTAAAATTTGCCGCTAATGCCGTTGGAATGGCATCGTAGGGATTAGTCGTCAAACTGCTGCCGGGGACTTGTAACCCTGTCTCAAACAAACTGTCATCGATGGCAATCGTATCAATTTCGTCGATACCGCACGCGGCAATATGGGCTGCCATGCGCCGGATTTCATCCGATACCAGAAACGGATCACCACTGGCCTTTATCCACAGGGTTTTCATTGATCTATCAAAATAAAACGGCGTCATGAAATGATGCTTCCCGCCCCAATGCTTTAACGCCAGCCAAGCGGTCACCAGCTTGGTGGTAGATGCTGGCACGCGGGGTTCATCAGCTCTTGCTGCCAACAAGGTTTTTCCGCTTTGATTCACCACTAAATAGGCGGCATGGTGTAGAATAACCTCCGCTTTTGCCCAGCTCAAACTCGTGAAAAGCATCAATCCTGACAAGACGACACTATTCACGCAAAATCGGGGGGTGATGGGTGTTTTCATAGCTTGCATGGAAAATTCTGTGTTTAAAAAAATTTGTAAAATGCAGAAACTGGCAAATAAATGCAAGAAAAAATAAAGTTTGTGACGCGATTTGTCATGAAATGACATAAATCTGGACAAAACCTTACAATTTAGGCAAAATTAGCCCATCAAATACTTTGACTCGATACTTTCATGGCAAAAATCCTTGTTCTGAACGGCCCTAATCTGAATCTGCTTGGTATTCGCGAACCCGGGCATTATGGCAAACAGACCTTACAGGATATTGAACAGATATTATTGACCAAAGCTGAACAATTGCAGCATCATTTGCAATTTTTTCAACATAATGCCGAACATGAACTGGTCGAGCGTATTCATCAGGCTTTCGCCGAAAACAGCGACTTTATCATTATTAACCCCGCCGCTTTTACGCATACCAGCGTAGCGATTCGCGATGCTTTGCTGGCCACCCGGATTCCATTTATAGAAGTTCACCTGTCAAATGTCCATGCGCGAGAACCGTTTCGGAAGCATTCTTATTTTTCCGATATTGCACAGGGCGTTATTGCAGGATTAGGTGGACATGGATATGAACTGGCCCTAGAGGCCGCTGATAAAATATTAGCTCAAGAGACATAACACCATGGATATTAGAAAAATAAAGAAATTGATCGAGATCATCGAAGACTCAGATGTCACTGAAATTGAAATCAGTGAGGGTGAAGAGTCGGTACGCATCAGTCGCCTGACGGCAACCAGCACGATTGTTCAGGCACCTGCCGCTGCAGCACCGGCAGCACCCGCACCTGCGCCTGCGCCAGTGGCGGAAGCTCCAGCCAGCACTGAAAACACGGCTTCCGGTCATGTCGTCAAGTCACCGATGGTCGGTACCTTTTACCGCGCCGCATCACCTGGCGGTACGCCTTTTGTGGAAGTGGGCCAGAAAGTATCGGTCGGCGATACCTTATGCATTATCGAAGCCATGAAAATTCTTAACCAGATTGAATCAGATGCCAGCGGCACGATTAAACAAATCCTGGTAGAAGACGCGCAGCCAGTCGAATATGACCAGCCTTTATTCATCATAGAATAACCTTGGATAGCACAAATGTTCGATAAAATAGTTATTGCCAACCGTGGCGAAATAGCGCTGCGTATTTTAAGAGCCTGTCGCGAATTAGACATTAAAGCCGTTGCGGTTTATTCCTCTGCCGACCGCGATTTAAAGCATGTTCGTCTGGCCGATGAAGCCGTGTGTATCGGTCCGCCATCATCTACCGACAGTTATTTGAATATCCCCGCCATTATCAGTGCAGCTGAAGTCACCGATGCCGAAGCAATTCATCCCGGCTATGGTTTTTTATCGGAAAACGCTGACTTTTCTGAAAAAGTCGAGCAAAGCGGCTTTGTTTTTATCGGCCCGAAAGCTGATACCATTCGAATGATGGGGGATAAAATCCAGGCTAAAAAAGCCATGATTGCCGCCGGTATTCCTTGTGTTCCAGGGAATGGTGAACCGTTAAGCGATGATAAGGCTGAAAACCTTAGAATGGCGCATGAAATCGGTTATCCGGTCATCATTAAAGCCGCTGGTGGCGGTGGTGGCCGTGGCATGCGGGTTGTGCATACAGAAGCGGCACTGATTAACGCGATTACGATGACCAAGGCGGAAGCGGGTGCGGCATTTGGAAACCCGACCGTTTACATGGAAAAATTTCTGGAAGACCCGCGCCATATCGAGTTTCAAGTCATTGCCGACAGCCACGGCAACGCCATTCATTTAGGTGAGCGGGACTGCTCCATGCAGCGACGTCACCAGAAAGTGGTGGAAGAAGCACCAGCACCAGGTTTGAGCGATGAAGAACGCAACCGGATGGGAGCATTATGTGCGAAGGCCTGTCTTGATATTGGTTATCGCGGTGCCGGAACCTTTGAATTTCTGTATGAAAAAGGCCAGTTCTTTTTTATCGAAATGAATACCCGGGTTCAGGTAGAACACCCTGTCACGGAAATGATTACCGGCTTTGATATTGTCAAAGAACAGCTGCGTGTCGCCGCTGGTGAAAAACTGTCTAAAACCCAGGATCAAATCACCTTTACCGGCCATGCCATCGAATGCCGTTTAAACGCCGAAGACCCGACCAACTTTATGCCGAGTCCAGGCAAAATCAATCAGTTTCATATGCCGGGCGGCCCTGGAATCCGTTGTGAAACCCATATTTATAATGGCTATGTGGTGCCCCCGTTTTATGATTCCATGATCGGTAAATTGATTGCACACGGCGAGGATCGAAACAGCGCCATTGCCCGTATGAAAACGGCATTGAGTGAAATGATCATCGACGGCATCAAAACCAATATTCCATTACAGCAGGATATTATGGCTGACAGCGCCTTTGCCTTAGGCGGCCAGAATATTCATTATCTGGAAAAGAAACTCGGTCTCGATTGATTACCGTCTACACGCGGGGCAGTGCCCCGCATCCTTCAATGTTTTTCCAACCCTCCCTTATTCGCTATGGCCTGGCATCAACTCTCTGTAACAAGCGATAAAGAAACTGCCCCGAAACTGTCTGATTTTTTCAGCGACTGCGGCGCGGTGTCTGTCACCTATATGGATGCGGAAGACCAGCCGGTTTATGAGCCCGCGCCCGGCGAAACCAGAATCTGGCGAAAAACCCGGGTGATTGCCTTGTTTGAACTGGACATTGAACCGGAACAGGTCAAACAAATAGCACAACAACAGTTTGTCGATTCCCCGTTAAATGACTGGACATTGGAACGCATTGAAGACCAGGCCTGGGAACGCGCCTGGCTGGAACATTTCAAACCGCTTAAATTTGGCGACCGTTTATGGGTTTGCCCGACAGGTCAAGACGTTGAAGAGGCCGGCACCGTCTGCATGACGCTCGACCCGGGTCTGGCATTCGGCACCGGCACACATCCAACCACCGCGCTATGCCTGGAATGGCTGGCCCGTCATGATTTAACCGGCAAAACCATCATCGATTATGGCTGTGGCTCTGGCATTCTGGCTGTTGCGGCGTTATTACTGGGCGCAAAACAGGCGCATTGTATCGACATTGACCCGCAAGCCCTGGAAGCAACCCACTATAATGCCGAAAAAAACCAGGTTACTCATGCCATTCAGTGTTATTTGCCGGAACAGTTTCCAGCCCAAAAAGCCGATATTGTGCTGGCCAATATCCTGGCTGGCCCGTTGATTGAACTCTCTGAAAATATTGCTAAGCTTGTATCTGATAAGGGTTCTCTAGTGTTATCAGGAATCTTGAACGAACAAGCAGATACTGTCATTCAGGCGTACCAGCAACAGGGTCTGCATTTCTCAACGCCCCGGCCGCAGGAAGACTGGTGCCGGCTGGATGGTTATTATGTACACCCGATGTCCGGAATGTAGACAACAGACTCGCGTCAATGCAGAACAATTACGCCAATCACACGGTATGCTGCATTGTAAAAACTGCGGCGTTCTGTTTGATGCTCTGGCACTGATTTCCGACCATGCCGAAGAAGACATCGACCCACCTGAAAATACGGTTTTAACCGCTGAAACAAAACAACCTTCAAAAAAAACCACTGTTTTCTGGTCTATCGGCCTTGTTTCAGGTCTCTTGCTCCTTTTAGCCCAGGTCATTTATTTTGAAGGCAACACGCTGTTGCAAAATCCACAACTGCGCCCCTGGCTGGAAAAAGCCTGCCTCAAACTGCACTGCACGCTGCCTGCCTATCGAAATCTGCAACAGATACGTCTGCTAAACACCGTCATCGAAGCCCAAAACGAACATGAAATCACATTCAAGATTGTATTGAGTAATCAGGCTGATTTTCCTCAACATTATCCGGCTTTAAAACTGACCTTAGTGGATTATTTAGGCCGCCCCTTTGCAGAACGGGTGTTTTCAGTTGATAATTACCGGCCACCGTCTGCACTGATGGCGGCTAACCAAACCGTTGAAATCGAGCTGACAATCATCAGCCCGACTGAAAAAATCGGCGGCTATTCCTTCACTATTTTGTAATCATGCCTCAACATCCTGAACTTTTTTTAAAAAAACACGAAGAAAAACGCCTCAAACAAGGCCATCTCTGGGTTTTCAGCAATGAAATCGACAACCGGCGCAGCCCGTTAAGCCAATTTAATGCTGGCGACATCGTTACCTTGAAAGATGCGCAGGGAAAAGCGCTGGGCACCGCCTATGTCAATCCCAATACACTGATTTGCGCACGTCTGCTGTCACGTAAGCCAGACCTGAAAATTGCAGGCAGCTTTTTTAAAAGCCGGTTGATGACAGCCTTATCCCTGCGTCAACGCCTGTTTGACAAGCCCTTTTATCGTCTGGTTTTTGCCGAAAGCGATGGACTGCCGGGCTTGATCATCGACCGCTTTGGCGATGTATTGTCTTTGCAGATCAATACCGCCGGCATGGAGCGATTTAAAGATATTTTGCTCACTTGCCTCATTGATTTATTGGCACCTGCAGCCATTATCGTCAAAAATGACAACAGTTCCCGGCAACTGGAAGGTTTATCGACCGAGTCCGAAGTCGTTTATGGTACTGTGCCAGAGCTTGTGATTATTGAAGAAAATCACGCCCGTTTTTATGTCGATATCCTGAATGGTCAAAAAACCGGCTGGTTCTATGATCATCGTGTCAGTCGGGCGCGGCTGGCCGCTTTGTCCAGACAGCAGACCGTACTCGATTTATTCAGCTATTCAGGCGCCTGGGGAATTCCGGCGGCGATGGCAGGCGCCAGCGAGGTAACCTGTGTGGATAGTTCTGAACAGGCCTTGAAGAACGCCCGACATAGTGCAGAATTAAATCACGTGTCAGAACGAATGCAGTTTGCACAACAAGATGTTTTTGACTTTTTAAAACAGGCGCGGGAACAAAAACAACGTTATGACATCATCGTACTCGACCCGCCGGCATTGATTAAACGCAAAAAGGATTTTAAGGCGGGTTTTGAAGCCTATCGCCGTTTAAATCACCTGGCTTTGCAAGTATTGAATAAACAGGGCATTTTGATTTCCGCCTCCTGCTCATATCACCTGAGCCGCGCCAACCTGCACGAAATATTACGTTCATCGGCCCGACACATCGACCGCCATCTGCTGTTTTTTGAAACTCAGGGGCAAGGCCCTGACCACCCGGTTCATCCAGCACTGGCCGAATCTGACTATTTGAAAACCTTTTTCTGTGCGGTATCGCCCAGTCTCTAAACAACAAGAACCTGTTCAATGCAAAAAAAACGGCGTGTTGTTCAAAAACAACGCGCCGCAGAATAGAAGGATATATGAAAACTCTCTCTGGCTTCAAAAGATAAGCACATCTCCAAGAGTTTCATAAAGTATAGCCGGGATATTTTGTTGTGAAAATGTGACATAGTGTCGCGCGACAAATTGTCGCACCTTCTATAAACTGTGGTGTCAAGCTTATATGCAAAAAAACGGCCTGTTGCTTAAAGAACAACAGGCCGCGGAGTAGAAGGTATATGAAAACTCTTTCACTTAAAAATAAGCACATCTGCAAGAGTTTCATGAAGTATAGCGCAGCCATTTTGTTGTGAAAATGTGACACAGTGTCGCGCGACAAATCGTCACACCCTGTCATCACTGTCTTTTTCTGCACAATGTATGCAAAAGCAAGAATACGGCAGGGCCTTCAGGCGTTCTTTTTTTATCGGCTCACCACACTTCAAACACAGGCCATAGCACCCTTCATCTAAACGCGATAGGGCCTGGCGGATTTTATCGATTTCTTTGTGTGTAGTTTCACCTAAAGATTCCAAAACCGGATCATTTTCGGTTTCTACCGCCTGTTCTTCAAAATCCTTGGCCAACGGTGTATCAGTATGCCGAACATCGTTTGTAATCCGGTCGAGCCTGTCTTCAAGCTCTTCCAACATATCGATCAATTCATCTCGAACCTGATTCAAATCTTTCAATGTCATCTCTTTTTTCATCTTTGTCATATTGAACTATACTCAGCTTTTTTCAGTCGTTCAAATATCTTTATTCCTTCTGCTGTCATTATCGTATAAAGGACACTTACATTATGGAAAATACCCTCACCCCTTTATTAAACGCTGCCAATCAAATTATCCTTGGAAAAGATCGGCAAATTCGTTTGGCTGTCTGCTGTCTGATTGCCAAAGGCCATTTATTGATTGAGGATATACCCGGCGTCGGTAAAACCACACTCTCCCATACCTTGGCACGATTATTCGGATTGGATTATCAGCGCATTCAATTTACCAGTGATATTTTGCCCGCCGATATTATCGGCAGTTCGGTTTTTGACGCCGAGCGCCATGAATTTAGCTTTCATAAGGGCCCCATTTTCAACCAGATGATTTTAGCGGACGAAATCAACCGCTCCACGCCCAAGGCGCAAAGTGCTTTGCTCGAAGCAATGGAAGAAGAACAGGTCACGGTAGAAGGCCAGACCTATGCTTTGCCTAAACCGTTTTTCGTCATCGCCACACAAAATCCGTCCCATCAGATTGGTACCTTTCCATTGCCTGAATCACAGCTTGACCGGTTTCTGATGCGCATCGAATTAGGTTATCCAAATCGTGAAGCTGAACGCGCATTATTACTGGGCAAACAGCGTCACAAAATCATTGCTGAATTACCGGTCATGTTAACGCCGGATCAACTCGATGAATTACAACAGGCTGTCACCGAGGTCTATGTTTCTCCAGCATTACTGGATTACGTGCAAAATATTATCGATTTTAGCCGCCAGTCTGATGAATTTACCGCCGGCCTGTCACCACGCGGCGGCCTGGCCCTGTTGACAGCCTCTAAAGCCTGGGCCTTGATGGAACAGCGCAATGCCGTGATTCCGGAAGATGTGCAAGCCGTTTTACCGGCTGTCGCCGGCCACAGACTTAAAGCCGGCAGCACCGATGCAGCTGCCATCGTCGCCCCTATTCTGGAAAATGTACCGGTCGTATGAATGAAACCGCGTTAAGCCTGAAACAACGTTTTGCCCTGTCCCGCTTTATGCGCGGGGAAAAGCCTGTCAATGGCGCGTTGACCCTGAACCAGCGACGTATTTTTATACTACCGACGCGTCAAGGTGCCGGTTTTATCGTTCTGATCATCTTGCTGTTATTGATTGCCTTGACCTATAACAACAATCTGATTTATCTGCTGGCCTTCATGTTAGCGAGCGTGTTTTTCATCTCCATCTTGCATACTTATCAGTCGCTGGCGGGGCTTGTGGTTAAACCATTGCAAACGCAAGCCGCATTTGCCGGAGAAAAAGCCGGGTTTAGTTTCAGCATTCAGAACCCAGGCGATCAGGAACGGTTTGATATTCAGCTCAAACTTGAAACCGAAACCCGGCTGGATATTCCGCCACACCATCACGAAAAAGTACTGTTATTTAAATCGGCAAAAAAAAGGGGATTGCTTAAAGCCGGTACCTTAACTGTTTCGAGCACTTACCCTTTAGGTCTGTTCCGCGCCTGGTCGCCCTTACGATTCAAGCTGGAGGCACTGGTTTATCCGGCCCCAGCGGCCGTTTTTTCCGCCTTTCCGGAAAGCGAAGGATTTGAAGGTGAAAATGGCCAAAGTAAAAAAGGCGGTGATGATTTTTATGGCTTGCAAAGTTATCAACCGGGTGACCCCATTCGACAAATACACTGGAAAAGTTATGCTAAAGGCCAGGGGCTTTTCAGTAAACACTATGGTGGCAACGCCGTTGCCGACTTATGGTTGAATTATGCGCAAACGCCAGGCCATGATGTCGAGCAACGCTTAAGTCATTTATGTCGCTGGGTCATCGAAGCTGAAAAAGCAGGACTTCGGTATGGCCTGATTTTGCCGAATAAAAAAATCCCGTGTCGCAATGGCCCGGATCACCAGCACGCCTGCCTTGAAGCCTTAGCCTTGTTTTAATCATGAAGTTACTCAGCGTATTTAGGTGTTTACTATCAGCCACTTACTCCAGAAGACGCCGTAAATACATCCATGTAGGCTTGTATGTGACATCCATGTCACATACACTTCTTCCGTAAGTAACTGATAATAAATAGTATTTATTTTTTAAATACACTGAGTAGATACACCATGAATAGCTGGATTCCACAAAAAAGTCTTATTTTTATGTTGATTGCATTAGGTTTAATTACCTTGCCGCACA
>CAYUAE010000001.1:0-25732 GCA_964442675.1 uncultured Methylomarinum sp. | reverse complement strand
CAAAAAAGTCTTATTTTTATGTTGATTGCATTAGGTTTAATTACCTTGCCGCACAGTCAACATTTGCCCTTACCCCTGTTTTTGTTTTTTGCCATGCTGTGGGCCTGGCGTTTTATCGCCATCTGGAGACCTGAGTGGTTACCTGGAAAAACAACTGTTTTTTTATTGATGCTGACAGCGATTGGCCTTTTGTATTCGCAGCATCAGGGCATATTAGGGCGTGCTGGTGGCACCTCGTTGTTTGTTATCGCGCTGGGCTTGAAATTACTGGAAATTCGTGGCACCCGGGATATTTATCTGATTGTATTTTTAGGTTTTATTGTCGCGGCAACCGAGTTTTTGTACCAGCAAAGCATTATCATGGCGGTATATATCGTGCTGGTTTGTATTGTTTTGCTGGCGACATTGATTACCATTAACGGCCTGCATGCAAAAATCCGTCCAACCTTGAAAAAAGCCGGCATCATTGTGTTACAGGCGATGCCGATTGCCGCGATTATTTTTGTTTTGTTTCCGCGGATTGAAGCACCGCGTTTTAAATGGCTGGAGGCTGAAAAAAGCCAGATTACCGGCCTGAGCGATACCCTGGAACCTGGCGCCATCAGTGAACTGGGCCTCTCGCCGGAACTGGTGTTTCGGGTCAAATTTGAAGGCGATATTCCACCGCCAGCCGAGCGTTACTGGCGTGGTCCGGTTTTTTCCTATACCGATGGCAAACGCTGGCGCGAGAGTCCTAACCGTTTTTTTAAACGCTATATGGATAAGCTGCACTTTAAAGGGAAAGCCTATCATTACACGCTGTTGATGGAGCCACAGAACAAACCCTGGGTGTTTGCACTGGAAATGCCGGCCCGCTTCAACCCGCCATTGCAACGTAACAGTTTTTACCAATTGACGACAACGAAAGACCCGGCGCAGCGGGCGGAATACAGCATTACCTCCTATACCCAATTCAACACGGGATATTTAACGAAGACCGAATTAAAAGACACCTTGCAACTTCCAGGCAAGCCCTCCGAACGTATCGTAAAACTGGTCAAACAATTAGGTGGATTTGATTTAAAGCCGGAGCAATTCATTGCCAATCTGTTTAATTATTTTAGACAGGAAAAGTTCTTCTATACCTTGATGCCCAAAAAAATGGAAGACAAGCCAATTGAAACCTTTTTATTCGATCGACGTTATGGTTTTTGCAGCCACTATGCCACAGCCTTTGTTTATTTAATGCGCGTGGCTGATATTCCAGCCCGGGTTATCGGCGGTTATCAAGGCGGGGAATTCAATGAAGCGGGCAAATTTCTGGAAGTTCGTCAGGCCAATGCTCATGCCTGGGCTGAGGTTTGGCTGCAAGGCAAAGGCTGGACCCGTTTTGACCCGACGACAGCCATCGCACCAGAACGGGTCGAGCAAGCCCTCGATATTGAACAGCAAATTGCAACACGCACACTCACTATCGTGACACCGGAAGTTCTACAACAATCGATGGACTGGCTGAAACGGGCCAAACAAATTCTGGGCAGCGTCGATTACAGTTGGCAACGCTGGATCATCAACTACAATCGCGCCAGCCAACAAGGTATTTTCAAACGCTTGGGGATTGAGGATTTGAAAACCATTATTTACTGGTTACTGGTGCTGGTGGGAACGGCCACTCTGATTCTGGCCCGCTTCATCCTGAAACACAAGGCCCAACCGGTCGATCCGGCGGTCAAACTCTATCACCAGTTTTGTCAAAAAATTCCAGATATGACACTAAAAGCCGGTGAAACTCCCTATAGCTTTGCCGCACGCTGTCGTCAGGCGTACCCCAAACACGCCGAAACTATCGACCGGATTACCCATCTGTTTGTCAAAATCCGTTACTATCCAAACAGTCCGAAAGAAACGCTGGAACAACTCAAAAAACAGGTCGATCATTTCTCCTGCACTTGAGTTTTCCCGCTTGTCTGTGGAGGTAACGCCGCCACATCCTGCGATTTTTGGCCGCTGCTGATTTGTGTTTGCGTGTTTTCTGCAAGTCTTTTTTGCCGATTACCTTCGCCAAATAAAACGGCGGCCCCCATAAACAGTAATACCGCCAGCCATGCCACGCCCATACGGCTGGGTTTATCCATCCAGAACATTATCCAGCCGGGCTTTACCATACCGACGATGAAAATCAGAACAGACAGAATGAATAAATTTATCGCATAAACAATCATTGAATCTCACCAGTTCCTTACATTTTATAAAATTGTCCATTATTATTACTTCACAAGGGCATTGCAACTTTGTTCATCGCCCTATCAATCAGTTTCTGTTCAGGAGGTTTGTCATGGCGGGTTTTGGCGTATTTGTAACGGCATTGTTTATCTTTGCCATTCTGTTGGTTTTCATGAGTGTCAAGTCAGTTCCACAAGGGATGGAATACACGGTGGAACGTTTCGGTCGCTATACGACCACGTTACGACCCGGCTTAAATATTATCGTGCCGATTATTGATCGTATCGGGAAAAAATTGAATATGATGGAACAAGTCATGGATGTACCCTCACAAGAGGTCATTACCAAAGATAACGCCATGGTCAAAGTCGATGGTGTCGTTTTTTATCAAATTATGGATGCCGCCAAAGCTTCTTATGAAGTCAATAATCTGGAACTGGCCATTATCAATCTGGTGATGACGAATATCCGAACCGTCATGGGGTCAATGGTTCTGGATGAATTATTGTCGCAACGAGATACCATCAATGCTCAATTACTCGGCGTCGTCGATAATGCTACCTCACCCTGGGGCGTCAAAATTACCCGTGTTGAAATCAAAGATATTGCACCACCGCGCGATCTGGTGGATGCCATGGCCCGACAAATGAAGGCGGAACGTGAAAAAAGAGCGTCAATTCTGGAAGCCGAAGGTTTACGGCAAGCCGAAATTCTTCAGGCGGAAGGCGAAAAACAAGGGGCAATTTTACAAGCGGAAGGGCGTAAAGAAGCGGCATTCCGTGATGCCGAGGCTCGCGAAAGACTGGCACAGGCTGAAGCGAAAGCGACAGAAATGGTCTCTGAAGCCATTGCAAAAGGCGATATACAGGCGGTCAATTACTTTGTCGCGCAAAAATATGTCGACTCACTGAAAGATATTGCAGGTTCTGAAAACAGCAAATTGATTCTGATGCCGCTGGAAGCGTCCAGCGTAATCGGCGCTTTAGGCGGCATCACCGAATTGACCAAAGAAGCGCTGAGTAAGAAAACATCATGAACGATTTTGTCATGATTTTCTGGTACTGGTGGATGCTGTCCGTGTTGTTTTTGGCTATCGAACTACTCGCCAGCGGCTTTTTCTTTCTGTGGATGTCTGTTGCAGCGGCCATTACCGGCGTTATTTTGTTTCTGATCCCAGCCACCAGTCTGGAGATGCAGGTATTTATTTTTTCCCTGATGTCGTTTATGTCCATTCTGTTATGGCGAAAATACGGTAAACATTACGCCCATCAGGAAACCGATCATCCTTTGCTCAATCAACGCGGCGCTCAATATATTGGCCGAGTTTTTACCTTGATCGAGCCTGTCGTGAATGGTCAGGGAAAAATTAAAATCGGGGATTCATTGTGGACGGTATACAGTCAGCAGGATTATCCTAAAAACACCCGGGTTAAAGTTATCGGTGTCGATGGTACGATTTTGCTTGTGGAAAAAGCCGATTGATTGACCCAATACAGGTTAAGTTTGGTTTAACAATTATGTTTTATGCTGATAAGCTGGTCTAACTTAATAAAATCCTGATGCGTTTACTTTTAGTTGAAGATGACATGATTCTGGGCGACGGCCTGAAAACCGGACTTGAAATGGATGGTTATGCCGTTGATTGGGTCACCGATGGTCTAATGGCCGAAGAGGCACTGAAATCCAATCAATACGAATTGATCGTACTCGACATCAATTTACCCAGAAAAAACGGGCTTGAAATTTTGCAACAATTGCGTAACCGCAAAGACAGTACTCCCGTTTTATTACTGACCGCACGAGATACCGTCAGTGACAGGGTGCTAGGACTCGACAGTGGAGCGGATGATTATGTCGTCAAACCCTTCGATTTAAATGAAATCTATGCCCGACTGCGCGCGCTTTACCGACGTCATACCTTGACGCATGCTAAAAAGCCGTTAATTGAACATAAAAATGTTAAATTAGATCCAGCCTCCCATACGGTATTTTTTCATAATTCAAAAATTGACTTATCACAAAAAGAATTTGAAATTCTAAAATTTCTACTGACCCATATCGGCCAGGTTGCCTCGCGTGCCAGACTTGAAGAAACCTTATATGCCTGGGATTCAGAAGTTGAAAGCAATACGGTTGAAGTACATATTCATCATTTACGCAAAAAACTCGACAGTAAACTGATCCGAACCATTCGTGGTGTCGGTTATATCATTGATGAGGAATAAGCGGTCAGCGCCGCCATGTCTTTAATTCCCCACTCCTTAAAAAAACAACTGCTATTTTTTTTGCTGTTGGCGACCACAGTGATCTGGGGACTCACTACCTGGTTTACCTATGTCAAAATGCAGCAGGAAACAGCGGAATTGTTTGATGCCGAACTGGCTTATTCTGCCGGCGTTTTACATGCTTTTGTTGAAAGCATGCTGCATGAAGGCTCTTTATCTGAGCATTGGGATCCTGATCATGCCTCCAGCCTGTTACACAACCATAACTTAGCGCATCGCTATGCTGGAAAAGTGTCGTTCCAACTCTGGTCTTCAGAAGACGGTCTGATTTTACGCAGTGAAAGTGCGCCTGAATTTTCCTTATCCAAAAACTATAACGGCTTTAGCGAAACCATTATCGATGGCTACTTATGGCATGTTTTCAGCATCGCCAATAATAATGGTGAATATGTCATTCATGTCGGTCAACGCGATGACATCCGAAAACACATTACTCAGGAAATTGCGCAACACCTGGCTTTTGTGCTGATCCCTGGACTGATACTTTTGGGCATGACAATCTGGGCTATTGTCAGCCGTATTTTAAAACCTCTAACCCATCTGACCGAACAGCTGTCACAACGTGAGGCCAACAATCTGAAGCCTTTACCACAGCAATCTCTGCCTGAAGAAATCAAACCGGTTGTAAAACAGCTCAATCAACTGTTTGAGCAATTGGAACAAGCATTTGAAAATGAGCGTAATTTTACGTCTGATGCCTCTCATGAACTGCGTACACCATTAGCCGGATTGATGACACAAGTCCAGGTTGCAGCTAAAACGGATAACCATGACATTCGCCAACAAGCTCTCGACCAGGCTCAGCAAGCCGTCATACGCATGACCCGAATGGTTCACCAATTACTGACCTTATCTCGCATACAATCACAAAATCAAACAGTAGAATTTTCGGTCATCGATACATCTGTAGAAATTGTCATGGTCATTGGCGAACTTGAAGCTGTCGCTCACCAAAAAAATATCAGTATTGAGTTTATTTCCCACGAAACATTAAAAATCCGCGGGAATGGAACTTTATTCAGTATCCTGGTGCGTAATCTGGTTGAAAATGCGATTAAATATTGCCCACAGGGCAGTAAAATCAAAATCCAGTCGATTCGAGAAAAAAACACGCTCCACTTGAGCGTTGAAGACAACGGCCCCGGCATTCATGATCAAAATTATGAACGTTTAACACAACGTTTTTACCGCTGTGTGGAAACTGCAAACAAAGCTGAAGGCAGCGGTTTAGGATTGTCTATTGTGCAACGCAGTGTTGCCTTGCATGAAGCCGAAATTTATTTTTCAAAATCTGCAATGGGGGGGCTGAAAGCACTGGTTATTTTTCCATTAATGATTGATAATCCAAAACACATCAAAAAGAAACGTACCCGTTTTTTTAGAAAAAAATCTTGACCTAAGCTTGCTATTGCCGTTCTGCAAAACTGTTTATAATTTTTTATTGGTAAAGCTGGGTTACTCCGAACGTTTCACAGACAGGATTCAAACATGAGCTTTGCAACCTTGAGTAAACTGGTTTTATTATTGATCTGGCCATTCATTTTTCTGATCTTGCTTTATTTTTCAGATAAGGAAAAATTCAAACAGCGCTGGAAACAATTTAAAATCAAAGACTGGCGCAAATAATTGTTTGATTATTGAGTCAATAGTGACTGTAGGATAGGTAGAGGCGATAGCCGAAACCCATCAAAATGAACAGCCTGAATGATGGGTTTCGCTAATGACTAAATTTCATGTGTAGAGCGTATCAGGCTAAAATGGTTGGTTTCATAAATTATTACCTTATGCTATGGAAGTCTCTTTTGAAATCGTACCGCGTAACCGGCAGGCTTTTGACCAGCAATACCAATTTGCTCAATCAATAGCCGGGCGTTTCCAATTCATCAATGTCCCCGATATCCAGCGCTTCAACATCCGCAGTTGGGAATGTAATGCGTTTATTGATCCTGAGCAACATCATTTTGTCCCTCACTTTCGTGCCATCGATTTTGATTTAAAAGAAGGTCGTATTTTCCAAATTATTGAACAGCATGAATTGAGCCATGTTCTGCTGGTAACCGGTGATCCACCGGATGGCCTGAACCGGGTATTTTTTAATACCAGCGTGTTGGATATGATTCGCGCGGTAAAACAACGCTTTCCCAATATAAAAGTTTATGCTGGATTTGATCCACATCGCAGTGGGGTGCAGGATGAATGTTTATATATTCAGCGTAAAACCGAGGCCGGTGCCGATGGCTTTTTTTCCCAACCCTTCTACGATATCCGTATGGTAGAAATTTACCTGGAACAAATGCAAGGGCTTGAAACCTTTATTGGCTTGAGTCCCATCACAACGGAATCATCCAAACATTATTGGGAAGTCAAAAACAAAGTCCAGTTCCCGGCAAGTTTTCGCCCCGATTATGACTGGAATATCACATTCGCCAATCAAGCGATTCAATTGGCAAAAGAAACCGGCAACAATATCTATTTTATGCCAATCAGAATCGATCTCGAAAAATACTTCTCAAAGATTGTATTGGACTAATCCCGATTAGCGTCAATCCACTTAAACTCTTCACACATACTTTTGTGTGTGAAGAGTCTTCGTCTTTAAACCTTCACTCCATTTACCCACAGCGTTCCACCGTGTATCGGTGTAATTTGACTCGGCTTTCCTCAAAAAATCTTAACCTCTTGATCAATATGCAATAAACAGTCTGATAGCGAGATTTATTTGACAGTTTTGTATACTTAAGTGGATTGCGACTAAAGTTGCGTTAAATTTAGGATTTTATTGTGGACAACATGTTGACGAAAGAGTACGTCGTTTTTATCATCAACTTATCCACAGCTTTCATGCGCTTTTGAAAACATTTTCCAATGTTAACTAACAAATTGAATTTATTTATCTAAAACAGGTTATCCACAACTTTGCTTAAGGCTAATAATAACTATAAGTTAAAAGATTTATTTGTTATGATTAAGCAGTTGCGATGGTGGCATCGTAAACAGTTACATCACCCTTTCCTGTAACCTAAGCACCTCGTCCTGAAGGACAAGGCTTTCTTAAGAAAATTATTGAACCTTTTCATCCTCGTCATTTATCCAGCACTATCGCTATTGATGGCAAGGATGAAAAAGTGCAATCAGGATGAGATGTTGGATTACGAAGTGCTGGGTAAATTCTGATTAATTTGTTTCCCTAATTTGGCCGATTTTCATCGGCCTTTTATTTCTTCTTAATGGCTAAAAATGAGTTCTATCTGGTCTAATTGTTTAAAAAAACTGGAAAATGAAATTCCAGGTGCTGATTTCAGTACCTGGCTAAGACCGTTACAAGCGGTGGAAGAAGGCGATACGTTAAAATTGCTCGCACCGAATCGTTTTATTATTGAGCATGTCAAACAACATTTTTTACCGAAACTGGAAGATGCGGTATATGAATTTTCTAATGGCTCTTTAATCATCGAGTTTGAAATCGGCAGTAAAAAACCAGCTGTTCAAATTCAACCTAAACTATCGTCCAATAAAACGACCGGCTCTGCACCATCCGCCGTCAAAAAAGCTTCCAGCAACATAAACCGTGCATTTACATTTGAAAGTTTTGTTGAAGGTAAATCGAACCAGTTGGCCAAAGCCGCATCCATGCAGGTTTCCGAAAATATCGGCAAAGCCTATAATCCGTTGTTTATTTATGGCAGTTCAGGCCTGGGGAAAACGCATTTGATGCATGCCATCGGGAATGCTGTTCTGGAAAAAAATCCATCGGCCAATGTGGTGTATCTACATTCTGAACGATTTGTTCAGGATATGGTGAAAGCCTTGCAGCAAAACACCATCAATACATTTAAGGATTACTATCGCAATGTCGATATTTTATTGATGGATGATATTCAATTTCTGGCCGGGAAAGAACGTTCCCAGGAAGAGTTTTTTCATACCTTCAACAATCTGTTAGATAAGAAACATCAGGTCGTTCTGACTTGCGATAGTTATCCAAAAGAAATTGAAGGTTTGGAAGATCGCTTGAAATCGCGTTTTGGCTGGGGGCTCCCGGTTGCCATCGAGCCGCCGGATCTGGAAACACGTACGGCCATTTTGATTAAAAAAGCGCAGCAACAGGGGATTGATCTACCACAGGATGTCGCTTTCTTTATCGCTAAACGTATTCCATCCAATGTCCGCGATCTTGAAGGTGCATTAAGACGGGTCATCGCCAATCATCGTTTTACCGGTGACGAGATTACCATCGAATTCAGCAAGGAAGCGTTGCATGATTTAATTTCCTTACAGGATAAATTGGTCACGATTGATAACATTCAAAAAACTGTGGCTGATTATTTCAAGATTCGCGTGATCAACTTATCTTCAAAATCCAGAAAACAATCGATTACCCGCCCGCGTCAAATTGCAATGACACTGGCCCGGGAACTGACTTCGCACAGTTTCCCTGAAATTGGTGATGCATTTGGCGGACGCGACCATACCACGGTGATGAATGCATGCAAGCGTATCAATAAACTGCGCGAGAGCGATGTTAAAGTGGCTGAAGATTACCAGAACCTGTTGAGAATGTTGTCACATTAAGCCGGTATAGATTGTGGATAAGCTCGGTATAAAATTCCCCTTCGAGTTATCCACAACTTTATCGACAGCCGACAGTCAGCTTTAGCCACATTTCACCCATTCGGCAGTCAATTGTTTTTTAAGGATTTTTAACGGTTTTGCACAGATTTATACCTTGTTAATAGTAATAATAGAATAAAAGTATGAAATTCATTATAAATAGAGAGCTATTGCTTCCAGCGCTTCAACAAATCGTCGGGGTTATCGAAAAACGCCAAACCATGCCGGTTTTATCCAATGTATTGATGCAAGTAAATGATCAACAGTTGACGTTGACCGGCAGTGACCTGGAAATACAAATGGTGGCTAAATTAGCGATACAGCCTGAATCGGTGGGTGATATTACGGTTCCGGCCCGAAAATTTTTGGATATTTGCCGTTTACTGCCATCTGAAGCCGAGATTAAATTTGAATTAAAAGAGGATAAATTACGCCTGACTTCCGGTCGTAGTCGTTTTAGTTTATCCACAATACCGGCCGATAATTATCCGGAATTTGTGGAAAGCGACTATCCACATCAGTTTTCCATCAGCACCGGAAAATTCAAAAAGGCACTGGCTAAAACAGCTTTTTGTATGGCCAGTCAAGATGTGCGTTATTATCTGAACGGCTTACTGCTCAATATCAGTAATTCAAAAATCAAACTGGTGGGTTCTGATGGTCACCGCTTGTCTTTTTTTGAAGATACTCTGGAAACAGCAACTGGCTATGAAGAGCGGATTATTATCCCGAGAAAAGGCGTACTTGAATTGAGTCGCTTGCTCAGTGATCCGGATTCACCGCTGGACGTTCATTTTTCCGCTAATAATATTAAGGTTGTTTATCAGAACATGGTGTTTTTCGCCAAACTGGTCGATTCCAAGTATCCGGATTTCAGTCGTGTCTTCAATCAAGCCTTCAATTCGCCGGTTATCATACAAACGCAATTATTAAAAGATGCCTTGACCCGGGTTGCTGTGTTGGCGAATGAAAAATTTAAAGGTATCACTCTGGATATCAGTGAAAATCAGATGAAAATCACAGCGCACAATCCAGAGCACGACGAAGCAGAAGAGGAATTGCTGATGCAATACCCTGGGCCTGCCTTGTCGGTGTCCTTTAATTCTCAATATTTACTGGAAGCGGTTTCTAATCTGGATTCTGAAATGATGTCTTTGATCATTGCTTCAAATAACAGCTGTTGCTTTATCGAAGAAATTGACAATCCCGCTTATAAATTTATTGTGATGTCGATGCAATTGTAAAAAACACATGAGTGTGCGGAAACTGGATATTTTACGCCTTAGAAATATCCAGCATGCTTCAATCGAGCCGTGTGCCGGGCTCAACTTTATTGTCGGAAAAAATGCCAGTGGCAAAAGTGCATTACTGGAAGCTGTTTTCCTGTTAGGTCGCGGTCGTTCATTCAGAACGGCTAAAACACAACAAATGATTGCATTCGAGCAGCACGATCTGGTGGTGTCGGCGCAGATTCTGGAAAATCATCAACAAACGCGCTTGGGCATTCAGCTGAAACAAAACAAGATACAATGTCGCATCAATCAGGAAGATTGTTCTAAAGCGGATCTGGCCTATCGGCTACCGATTCAGATTGTGCATCCAAAAAGTTATCAGTTGTTAGATGGCGGTCCGCAGTTCAGGCGAGAATTTATCGATTGGGGTGTGTTTAATCATGAACGTCAATATCTGGACTGCTGGCGTCGGTTCAAAAAAGTCCTGAAACAGCGCAACAGTGCATTAAAGTCACATCAATTCCAACAATTAGATATTTGGGATCGCGAATTCGTTTACTATGGTGAAATGCTGATTCGGTTTCGCAAACACTACATGGATCTGTTAGAGCCGGTTTTTCAACAGGTCGTCCAGTTTTTTTTACCCGAACAACAGATAAACGTTTGCCTTATGCAGGGCTGGCCTGATGATCGTGATTTGGCTTTTGCGATCAGCCAGGATCGGGAAAAAGATATTCGCTATGGTTTTACTCATAGCGGCCCGCACCGAACCGATTTTGTTGTCCAGCTTAACCAGCATAACGTCAGAGACTTTGTTTCACGCGGGCAACTCAAGTTGATTGTGTTGTCTTTACTGTTGGCACAAGTGCAATTATTGGATAAAACCAATCAGCAACAAGCCTGTCTTTTGATTGATGATTTAAGCGCTGAATTGGATTCAGAAAACCGCTTAAAATTGGTAAAATACTTGGATTTATTAAATAGTCAGGCATTCATTACTGCGAGCGATTTTTTAAATCTGAATGACTTGCACTTATCAGATGAAATAAAAATGTTCCACGTGGAACATGGTCACGTTAGCGAAAGATGTTTCACGTGAAACATTGGCTGATCTCACAACGAACACCTCAATACGGAAAACTTTATGAGTACAAACAACAAAGAATACGATAGCTCCAATATTACGGTGCTGAAAGGGCTGGATGCCGTTAGAAAACGACCCGGGATGTACATTGGGGATACTGATGACGGAACCGGTTTGCATCATATGGTATTTGAAGTTGTTGATAATTCCATCGACGAAGCGTTAGCGGGGTATTGCAGTGGGGTCGATGTGATTATTCATGAAAATGGGTCGGTCACGGTTTCCGATGATGGTCGTGGGATTCCAGTCGATATCCACCCCGAGGAAGGTCGTTCTGCCGCGGAAGTCATCATGACGGTATTACATGCCGGCGGTAAGTTTGATGATAATGCATACAAGGTTTCGGGTGGCCTGCATGGTGTGGGGGTTTCTGTGGTCAATGCCTTATCTGAAGAAATGATTTTGAAGATTAAGAAAAATGGCAAGCTGTATTATCAGAAATATAAAATGGGCGAGCCTGAGGAACCCATAAAAGTCATTGGCGATGCCGAAGGTACCGGCACGTCGATTACCTTTAAACCCAGCCGGGAAACCTTTTCCGATGTCGAATTTCATTACGAGATATTGGCCAAGCGTTTACGCGAATTGTCTTTTTTGAATTCAGGCGTGCGTATCGCGTTGAAAGATGAGCGCAATGGCAAAGAGGATGTATTTGAGTTTGAAGGAGGGATCAAGGCCTTTGTCGAACATTTGAATAAAAATAAAACGCCTTTGTTTGATGATGTGTTTTATTTCACCACCGAAAAAGGGGGGATTGGGGTTGAAGTTGCCATGCAGTGGAATGATTCTTACCAGGAAAATATTTTCTGTTATACCAACAATATTCCACAGCGCGATGGCGGTTCACATCTGGCCGGGTTTCGCAGCGCCTTGACTCGTACCATCAACCAATATATCGAAGCCAATGGCCTGGCTAAAAAAGAAAAGGTATCGACTACGGGGGACGATATGCGGGAAGGGTTGACGGCGGTATTGTCGGTCAAGGTACCTGACCCTAAGTTTTCGTCACAGACCAAGGACAAACTGGTTTCATCCGAAGTCAAACCGTTGGTTGAATCGGCTATGAGTGAAAAACTGAGTGAGTTTTTGCTGGAGAAACCACAAACGGCCAAGACCATCGTCAACAAGATCGTTGACGCAGCCCGTGCACGCGATGCTGCCCGTAAGGCGCGGGAAATGACACGCCGCAAAACGACCTTGGATATTGCCGGGCTGCCAGGTAAGCTGGCTGACTGTCAGGAAAAAGACCCGGCTTTATCTGAATTATTTATTGTGGAAGGGGACTCGGCCGGTGGCTCTGCCAAACAAGGCCGGGACAGACGTACCCAGGCTATTTTGCCGTTGAAAGGGAAAATCCTGAATGTGGAAAAGGCCCGTTTTGACAGAATGATTTCATCCGATGAGGTCGGTACGTTGATTACCGCACTCGGCTGTGGCATCGGCAAGGAAGAATATAATCTGGAAAAACTACGCTACCATCGCATCATCATCATGACTGATGCCGATGTCGATGGTTCTCATATCCGTACCCTGCTGCTGACATTCTTCTACCGTCAATTTCCGGATTTAATTGAAAATGGCTATATCTATATCGCTCAACCGCCACTGTACAAGATTAAAAAAGGCAAGCAGGAGCACTATGTCAAAGATGACGCTCAGCTTAACGAATATCTGGTCCAGTTAGCGTTAGATAAAGCCTTGTTATTCACCGATCCATCGGCACCGCCGATTCAAGGCCAGGGTCTGGAAAAACTGGCCTTGGAATATATCGATGTGCTGGCGGTTATCAAACGCCTGTCGCGTCGTTACGATGAAATGTTGATGCAGCAATTGACCTTCATGCCACCTTTGCATGCAGCGATTGAACAGGGCGAGCAGGCCCTTAAGGACTGGTTTGAACAACTGCAGAAACGCTTGAACGATAATGATAAAAAAGCCGTATTTACCCTGGATCTGGATATCAAGGAAGCGGGCGAGTTTCAAGTTACCGTGCATAAACGCTTGCACGGCAACACCAAAACATTCGTTATCAGTCAGGCATTTTTCAGCGGAACCGATTATCAAAAAATCGAACGCTATGCCGCCGATACAGTCGATATGTTCAATGATGATGCCTTCATACAAATGGGCGAAAAAACGCAGCCGGTGCAAAACTTTCAACAGGCTTATGACTGGATGATGCGAGAAGTCAAAAAAGGCCAGCATATTCAGCGTTACAAAGGCTTGGGTGAAATGAACCCTGATCAATTGTGGGAAACTACCCTGGATGCCAACAGTCGCCGATTGTTGCAAGTGACGATTGAAGATGCGGTAGGGGCTGATGAAATCTTTACCACCTTGATGGGGGATGTGGTCGAGCCACGGCGCGACTTTATTGTCAAACATGCCCTCGATGTCAGCAACCTGGATGTGTAGGCAAAAGGATGCGTCAATATCTGGATTTAATCGATAAAATACTGCGTGAAGGCGTCGAAAAGGGTGATCGTACCGGCAGTGGCACCTTGTCTATATTCGGTCACCAGATGCGCTTCGATTTGCAGCAGGGGTTTCCGTTGCTCACAACCAAGCAGCTGCATCTCAAATCCATTATTCATGAATTGCTGTGGTTTCTTAAAGGTGATACCAATATCGCCTATTTGAACGAACAGGGGGTTACCATCTGGGACGAATGGGCCGATGAGCAGGGTAACCTTGGTCCTGTGTATGGCCATCAATGGCGTTCTTGGCCATCACCCGATGGCACGGTGGTCGATCAAATTGCCCAGGTTCTCGATCAATTGAAACATAACCCAGATAGCCGGCGCATGATTGTTTCGGCCTGGAATGTGGCCGATTTACCCGATGAGTCAATCAGTCCGCAACAGAATGTCAAAAACGGCAAAATGGCACTGGCAGCCTGTCATGCACTGTTTCAGTTCTATGTTGCCGATGGCAAGCTGTCCTGCCAGCTCTATCAGCGCAGCTGTGACACGTTTTTGGGTTTGCCGTTCAATATAGCCAGTTATGCTTTTTTAACGCATATGCTGGCTCAGCAGGCGAATTTGAGGGTGGGGGAGTTAGTCTGGACCGGTGGCGATGTGCATTTATATCTGAATCATTTGGAACAGGCTCATCAGCAATTGAACAGAAAGCCTTATCCATTGCCACAATTGCAGCTAAACCCGGCGCCGGATGTGTTCAGCTATCGGTTCGATGATTTTCAAATCATCGATTATCAAAGCCATCCGCCCATAAAGGCACCGATTTCGGTTTAAATCGTGAATACGACAGTCGTTTGTGCAAGCTGTATCGCCAAGGCTGTTGTGTTACTGATCCTGGTAAACGGTGCACCGGTCATCAGTCGCAAGCTGTTTAAAAATCATGCCGCCTGGCCGGTCGATCTGGGTTTCAGACTGTCTGATAAACGGCCTGTATTTGGCAACAGTAAAACCTGGCGAGGGCTGTTATCCGCTATTTTAGTAGGCACATTGACAGCACCATGGCTAGGGCTGTCGGTTACACAAGGCGTTTTATTTTCAGTTTTTACAATGCTCGGTGATTTGTTTTCAAGTTTTATCAAGAGGCGGCTAGGGTATGTTGAGAGCAGCTGTTTTCGAGGACTGGATACGCTCCCTGAATCTTTGTTTCCTACTCTGATGTTGCAACATGCCTTAGGATTGAGCACGTTTGATTGTGTTCTAGTGATTTTGGTTTTCTTTATATTAGAAGCTACTTTATCGCCTATACTGTATGCGTTACATATTCGAAAAAGACCTTACTGACTGGGTAGAACGAACGTATGCAGCCATTAAAAATTCTTACCTACAATATTCATAAAGGATTTAATGTCGGTAATCGTGCTTTCGTGTTGCATCAAATACGGGATGCATTACGACACACCGAAGCTGATATTCTGTTTCTTCAGGAAATGCAGGGCGAACATTCAGAACATCCCCATCAATACCCAAATTGGCCACAAATGTCACAAACCGAATTTCTGGCAGAAAACACCTGGCCGCATGCGGTTTATGGTAAAAATGCAGTCTATGCAAAAGGGCATCACGGCAATGCCATTCTCAGCAAACTGCCGCTGACGTGTTGGGAAAATATCAATGTTTCTCCATTTGTCTGGGCCAGTCGCAGTCTATTACATGGTGTTATTGAACTGACCGCTCAGGATACGGAATTACATATTATCTGTATTCATTTGGGTTTAATGGGGGGGGAGCGTCGACGTCAGTTTAAACAATTGTGTCAACGCATTGAACAAACGGTTCCTGCAACGGCACCCTTGATAGTGGCCGGTGATTTTAATGACTGGACAAGGCAGGCCGGAAAATATTTTTATTCTCATTTGAATTTGAAAGAAGCCTATCGGACGCTCCATCAGCGTTATGCCCGCACATTTCCGGCCTGGATGCCTTTTTTAACGATGGATCGGATTTATTTTCGCGGTTTTAACGCGTTACATTGCGAACGTTTACACGACATTCCCTGGAAGCATCTGTCAGATCATGCTCCGCTCGTCGCAACATTGGAATTATGTTAAAAATAGAGCTTCAACAACTTTTTACCATACCCAATTTACTGACGCTGTATCGTTTTCTATGCGTTCCGTTCTTGTTGGGGCTGGCCTGGAATGGCGAGGAAACGCTGTTTTTAGTGCTATTGTTGACGACCTTTGTCAGCGATGTATTGGATGGCTTGGCGGCTCGTTTATTACATCAGGAAAGTGACCTTGGTGCGTTATTAGACAGCTGGGCCGATATTCTTGTGTACAGTTCGGTAACCTTGGCCACCGCCTGGTTGCGACCTGAACTGCTCAAGCTTGAAAAAGCCTATGTGGTGTTGATTGTATTGAGTTATCTGCTGCCCATTTTAGTAGGTTGGATCAAATTTAAAGATTTTACCCGTTATCACACCTGGCTGGTTAAACTGGCTGTTGCTGCCATGGGGGGAAGTTACTTCTTACTGATGTGGTTTGATTGGTCATTACCCTTTCATTTGGCCAGTTTTCTATGTGTGCTGGCTGCCGTTGAAGAAATTGTTCTGACCTTGATGCTGGATAATATTCAATCCAATGTGAAAACAATCTGGCATGTCTGGCGGCAACAGGAAAACCATAAGGCTTAAGATATTATCTTTTCACCCGCGATATTACTGTCCAGAAATTGGCGGCGGGCCTTGTCAGAATCAAAATTACCAAAGGCCAATAACAACTTGGCATAGGCGGCCTCTAATGTCATATCCCAGATAAATTCAGCACCGTTTTCCAATAGTTTCCGTGTTGTCATATAGACCGAAGCGCGTTTTTCGATGGGTGCAAAATAAACCGCTAATCTGTGCTTTTGACATTGATTTAATAAATACAGGGCAGACTGCGGATTTTTTTCATCGAGGGCACAGGCAGTACCGGAATGGTAAAGATCATGCAAAATACAATCGATGCCGGTCAACTTTAGCTGACGGTAATCCAGTCCAGGGTAAGGGCGAATCAATAAAATGCGAGGACTGAAAATGGGCTTGAGATGGAGAGCCTGTTGTTGATAGGGCATTGTGTTGACGCGAATGAATTGGCCGGCCTCATAACGCATATAACTGGCAAACCGGGCACTGATAAAATCGCTGCTTAAGGGTAGAGAGGATAATAAGTGCACGCCCCGGTGGAGTGTCATGCATTGATTCGGGTTCTGATAGGGGACAAAAACGCCCGCTGAATGATTCTGCACAATATAATCGACTGCACAGACGAAATTGTAAAATCCATTGGCATCAGGGTGTTGTAATGGTAAGTGACTCGACACTAATAACAAGGGAATGCTGAGCGCATTAAAATACAGACCCAGCGCAGCTGCAGTATAGGCTAAGGTGTCTGTACCGTGGGTGATGATAATGCCATCATAGTTTTCTATCGTTTCAGATTCTATGTACTGAATCAGGCTTTGCCAGAATTCAGGCTGTATATTTTCACTCAGGAGGGACGTTAATTGCACCGTTTTGAAGTGAATTTGATCAGCTTTTGAGTAATCTGTATTAAATCGCTGCAACAGGCTGTACGTAGCGGCATCCGAGGTATCGACAGTATTTTTTTTAATACTTGAGCCAATGGTGCCACCCGTCATTATAAGCAAAATATTTTTCATAGTATGATGGGCGGTTACAGGTTATTGAATGAAAGCATATTAAACAAATTTTATGAAAATATCATTGATTGTCGCTATGGCGGAAAATAGAGTGATTGGGTTGAACAATCAAATGCCCTGGCATTTATCGGCCGATTTGAAGAAATTCAAACAAATCACCATGGGGTCGCCGATTATTATGGGACGTAAAACATTTGAAGCAATTGGCAGGCCATTGCCAGGTAGAACCAATATCATTGTTAGTCGTAATCCACAGTACCGGGCAGAAAATTGTCTGCTGTTTCCACAGCTTGATGCAGCGTTAAACCACTGTCACCAACATGATGAAGTTTTTATTATTGGGGGAGCAACCCTTTATGAACAAACTTTAGAGCGGGCACATAGACTTTATTTGACCCAAATACATCAGGTCTTTTCGGGGGATACGTATTTTCCTGAAATCGATAAACAGGCATGGGTTGAAGTCGAAAAAACAACCATACACAATGATCCGGCAGTTGAGTTTTCTTATAGCTTTATCTGTTTAGAAAAGAAATCGACAGATGATTTTGTTGATCAGAATGTAGGTTGTTGAGTTCCTATTCTCCACAAAAATGAACCGCACTGAATGCCTGACTCTCTGTGTGAAGCGTATAAATACTGAGTGTAAAGCTAGGTTGAAAGATAGCCTGAAAAAGCGTATTTTCAGAGAATAATAAAATACTTATTACCTTAAAATATTTAAGGTTTCTCTGAAGGAGGAAGGTTATGTCAACACGAAATCAATATAACAGACGCCACTTTATGCAGCTTTCAGCAGTTGCTGCGGCAGCGGCCGCTATGCCAGGTCTGGCCTGGTCAAATACCGGGCGCATTAAATCGGCGCCAACCCCGGGATTTAAGCCAGATGTGGAAATTGAATTTACAACCCGCAATGCACATATCCAGGTTTTAAAAAACGGCCCGACCACCAATGTACAAAAATATTACGCTCGCCTGTTAAAAGGTCCTGAAAATACGCTGATACCTTTAAGAGGTAATTATCTTGGCCCGATTTTAAATTATGAAAAAGGTCAGAAAGTCAGAATTTATTTTCATAACCGTTTAAATGAACCCTCCATCATCCATTGGCATGGATTACATGTTCCACAAAAAAGTGATGGTCATCCCATGTATTCGATTGCACCGGGAGAACGCTTTGTTTATGAATTTGAAGTGATGAATCGGGCGGGAACCAGTTTTTATCATTCGCATACCCATGAATTGACGGCTGAACAGGTGTATCAGGGACTCGCGGGTATGATTACAGTGACTGATGATGAGGAAAAGAAACTGGAGCTGCCCGATGGCGAATTTGATATGCCGTTAGTGATTCAGGACAGAAGCTTCTCAAGCCGCAACCAACTGCGTTATGTACATGGGATGCATGGCAAGATGTTAGGTTTTTTGGGCGATACCATTCTGGTCAATGGGCAGCCTGATGTGACGTTTAATGTTAAATCACGCGCGTATCGTTTCCGCGCTTTAAATGGCTCAAACTCAAGAATTTACAAATTGGGTTGGGATGATGGCACACCTTTGACGGCGATAGGCACCGATGCTGGCTTATTGGAAAAACCGGAAACCCGGCCTTATATTATGCTGGCACCCGGTGAACGGGTCGATTTATGGCTGGATTTTAGCGATCGTCCCGTGGGGTCTGAATTAGTTTTGTACAGCCTGCCGTTTCGTGGTGCCATGCCGCCGATGTATGAAAGAATGCGTAAAGGTGGCGGCATGATGCGCGGTGGCATGGGAATGATGGGGAGCCGTTTAGCCCAAGGTGAAAAATTCGTGATAACACGTTTTCACGTGACGGAAAAAGTGAGTGATTCTCCCCGTTTGCCTGAAAAATTGGTTAATTTTCAACGCTTGACGGAAAATGATGTGGATAATGCGCATAATCCAATTCCAATTGGCATCTCAATGAAGCCAATGGCGCCACAATTAAATGGTAAATCGTTTTCTTTGGACAGGATTATGGATTTTGAAAAAGTGCCTGTGGGGTCCATTAAGAAAATAAAGATATTCCATGATCATGGTATGAAAAAAGACGAACATGAGGCCGAAGGCGGCAAAATGGCTATGCGCGGCGGCATGGGAGGAATGGGGATGATGGGGGGCGGTATGATGTTATCCATGGCCCATCCTATCCATTTGCATGGACAACAGTATCAGGTTATTTCGCGCGAAATGGAAGGTATGCGCAAGGCTGAATATGATACCGTTAAAGATGGATTTATTGATACAGGCTGGAAAGATACCGTTCTGGTGATGCCGGGTGAAGAAATTGAAATCATCAAGCCATTCCAGGATTATAAAGGCTTGTTTTTATACCATTGCCATAATCTGGAGCATGAAGATTTAGGAATGATGCGCCAGTTTTTGGTGAGCTGATATAAAGCACTCCGTTCTTAGTTCATAGCTAAGAACGGAGACGCATTGTTAATGTTTGGCGGCAGTACCGAATGATTCGGTGGTATAGCGATATACTTGAATACTGTCTGACCAATAATCGGCAGGAAGCCCCGCTTTGTTTTTAAGATGCCTTAAAAACTGGACTTTCTCCGGTAAAGATTCCCACACCGACGGTAAAAAAGTCCCCTTATAACCATTTTCAACCAGAATCAAGCCATCGATACCGGGTCTGATTTGGCGTAATAAATCTTCTTCTGATGAAAACTGCATGGCTTCCGGTTCACTCAGGATGGAAATAAAAATATCAAGCTGTGGAATTTCACTGCGTTCCACAGGCGGAAAACGAGGGTCTTTATAGGCCGCGGAAAAGGCATTTTCCGCGACATCTTCAACCAGCGGCAAAACCGCTTCAAGCATGCCGATGCAGCCTCTGAGTTGATGATTTTTCTCCAGTGTGACAAAGGTTGCACGGGGTACCCGTAATTCAGCTGGATAGTCCCGAATGTCGATGCTTAATGGATGACCTGTACGATAGCCATTTTCAATCGACTCGCGTGCTATATTAAGCAGAATGTTCTGATGTTGTTTGGTTAATGACATAAGCTCCATACCCGACTACCCGGTTTTTGTCGCCGGCAGTATCGCCGGAATTTCGTAAATCAATGGTTTTAGGTTTTAAGCCATGCTGACGTGCATAGCGTAACAACCCTGTGACAGGGACACGACCGCAGGCTGAATCAAAATCAAGTTGTTCATAGTGTAATGATTCGATCAGTTGTGATGTGCGCTGGTCCATCTGTTGGGCGGTGAAATAGTCATGGTAATGACTCAAATCCGAACTGATGACAATCAAGGTTTCAGATTTTCCCCACAGAATTTCCAGGACGGTGCTGACCTGTTCGGCACTGGCGTCACCGGCCACAATAGGGACCAGTTTAAAATCGTTTAATACAGACTGTAAGAAAGGCAGTTGTACCTCAAGACTATGTTCCAGGCTATGGGCCTGATCCAGGAGATGAACAAAAGGCAGGTGTAAAATAGCTTCGACCGCTTGTTTATCGATAGGAATAGCGCCTAAAGGCGTGACAAACTGGTCGGCACTGCTGACAGCTAAGCCCTCAAATGCAACCCGGTGAGAAGGGCCTATCAGGACGACACGTTTGATTTGATCGGCCGCTTTTTTTAAAGGCGCATAAGCACTCGCTGCAATCGGGCCTGAATAAATATAACCGGCATGCGGGACGATAACTGCTTTTGGCGCTGGCAAGCTATCATCGGCCTGACTTAAAAAATATTGAATCATTGCGGATAATTCCGAAGGATCGTCAGGATAAAACGCACCGGCAACTGCCGGAGGTCTGATCGAAGTCATCGTTCTGCCCTCCACCTAAAAATAATTACCGGATCAATCATTAAGACTTTATCTTAATAAATCAATCCCCATAATGTAGTTATAGGTGCTAACGTAAAAAATTCAAGGGGGATGTTATGCATACTTTAATCAGCGACAATATTGTCACAACAAAATACTGGCATAGTTTGGACGATGGGCGTGTGCAATGTGATCTATGTCCGCGTTTTTGTAAATTGCATGAAGGCCAGCGTGGTTTGTGTTTTGTGCGTCAGAATCTCAATAACCAAATTGTAATGACCAGTTACGGGCGTTCAAGTGGCTTTTGTATTGATCCAATCGAGAAAAAACCCTTGAATCATTTTTATCCCGGTACGGCCGTCTTATCATTTGGCACGGCAGGTTGCAACCTGGCTTGTAAGTTTTGTCAGAATTGGGACATCAGTAAATCACGCGAAATGGATGCTTTGATGAGTCAGGCTTCGCCGATGGCGATTGCCGATGCTGCAGCTTCGAGTGGTTGTCTCAGTGTCGCGTATACTTACAACGATCCTGTTATTTTTCATGAATATGCCATCGATACGGCATTGGCGTGTCGTGAACGCGGAATAAAATCAGTGGCTGTATCGGCAGGTTATGTCTGCCCGAAACCACGCGAAGAATTTTATGCCGTGATGGATGCTGCGAATATTGATCTTAAGGCTTTCACCGAAGATTTTTATCATAAAATTACAGGCTCACATCTAGAGCCCATTTTAGAAACTTTAAAGTACATTAAACATGAAACATCGGTCTGGCTGGAGCTGACTACCTTGCTGATTCCGGGCGAAAATGATTCACAAGCCGAACTGGAAGAGATGACACAGTGGGTGGTCGAAAACTTAGGACCAGATGTGCCCATGCATTTCACGGCTTTTCATCCGGACTGGAAAATGCGTGACAAACCCTCGACACCTGTCAGTACATTATTGATGGCACGCGATATCGCACAGAAAAATGGAGTGCGTTATGCCTATGTTGGTAATGTCCACCATAAAGTAGCAGAAAGCACCTATTGTCATCAGTGCGGTCATTTATTGATTGGTCGGGACTGGTATGAGTTATCGGAATGGGGATTGGATGAAAAAGGCTGTTGCGAGAATTGCGGAACGCCGTGCGCCGGACGTTTCATGGATAAACCAGGAAATTGGGGAGCAAGGCGGCAGCCGGTCATGATTGGGTAGCTCATTGTCATCAACTTTTAATATTTGACTTGCATAATGAAAAAAATATTGAAAAAGAGAAAGCTATGTTTGACTTAAACCTTGAAGAACCTTTGTTGGGCGAGGAAGCCTATATTGATTTGAATATTATCATAGGACTGTCTGAGCCCGAGCCATGCAACCGAACGCGGCGGCCGGTATCGGAACTGGATGAATATGAGCAGGCGATGTTGGCTTAACCCGGCTTTACCAGTTATTTTTTATACTCTTTGCGCATGATGGCACGACAATGGCAAAAACCTGATTAAAGCATGACAGCACGCTGAAGGGTATGGCTGGACTTGCTATACTAAGGCTTTCCAACCATTGTAACTAAAATTGATATGACACAACGTTCTGTAAGCACAGGCAAAAAAGTCAGGCGCATTGCCGCAATCATTTATATATTAGTCATGCTTTTTATTGTCGGGGGAACATTGCTTCATCAAAATAATCAGGAAAACGCGCCACAATCAAATGTGAACGGGTTTAGCGCAAATCCTGATATTCCTCAGACCGAATGAGGCTTACAGCAACTGAGCGCTTATTCGGAATGAAATAAACGCCCAAACAAACCTGTATCGTTTTCCAATTCAGCAATGCGTTGCCGGGCGGCAGCGCCCATGTCACTGTCGCTTTCCTGCTCCGCAATACGTTGCAAGACATTCAGGCTTTCTTTATTCAACAATCGAATAGCGGCCTGCCTGACCGAATCATAATGTGCGCGCAATGCTGCCAGTTCTTGTAAATAAGTACTCGCACTTTGCAACGCCTTGAGCATGACTTTTTCAGGGTCACCGGTAAATAAATCCCGCTGTAAATTACCATATTGCTCCTGTAATAACACCCAGTCGCTTCGGCTTATTTTTTCGGGTTCGGTTGGATCATCACAACATCCCATCTTTGCCTCCTCTGAAAACAATCAATGGATTTTGGTATTTGCAAGGCGCCTTGTAAACTAACGTTTTTAATTCAATGTTTTTACGATGCGCTTATTCTTTTTTATCTTAGGGTGGCTTATAGTCAGCTGGGCCCACGCCACCACTTACCCATTACCTGACAACCCCAAAGATAGTCTGGTTGGTGACCTGCCGCATAAAATTAAATATGCGATTGCCAAACATGAAGATACCTTATTGGATATTGCCAGAGAATACGACTTAGGTCAAAACCAGATTTTATTGGCCAATCCGAATGTCGATCGCTGGATGCCGGGAGAAGGCACGCGCGTCGTTATCCCCAATAGCTATATTCTGCCGGATGCACCGCGCGATGGCTTGATTCTCAATTTGCCGGAATACAGGCTTTACTATTTTCCAAAGCCCGCCAAAGGTGAGAAGCCGGTGGTTATTACCCACCCCGTCAGTATCGGGCGACAAGATTGGGACACCCCCTTGGGTAAAACCTATATCCAAAGCAAAAAACGTAACCCGGTCTGGATTCCACCACCTTCCATAAAAAAGGAACATGCCGAAAACGGTGACCCTTTACCCGATGTCGTTCCAGCAGGGCCGGATAATCCGCTTGGACTTTATGCCCTGCGTCTGGGTATTCCGGGTTATCTGATACACAGCACCAACAAACCGTTTGGCGTTGGCATGCGCGTCAGTCACGGCTGTGTTCGTATGTATCCTGAAGATATTGAAAAACTGTTTCCGATGATCAAGGTGCGAACTCCGGTTTATATTGTCAATCAACCGATAAAAGTAGGCTGGTTTGAAGACACGCTGTATATCGAAGTTCATCCACCATTGGATGACAGTTTACAGGATTATCAGACTAAACTGGATCAGGCGCTGGATCTGATCGAAAAAGCAAATGACGGGATGTTGCCAGTCGTCCGAGGTGCTGCTTTAAAAAAAGCGTTACAAACAAGTAATGGCATCCCGGTCGCCATTTTCGAGCGGCCGATCAAGTTAGATGATTTAGAGTTGGAAGAGAACTAAAAAAAGAGACTGCTCAGAAGAACAGTCTCAATGAGAGGGAGAAAAGACTTACAGTGTTACACTGGCCAAAACAGAATTGACCAATTCAAAATAGTCATTCAGCAAACTGTTGATTGTTTGCATAAACGCGTTTTCCAGTGTATCGAGCGGTTTTTCAACCAATAATGCGATAATTTCTGCCGATTTTTCCTGCAGTTCCTGAACCAGTTCAGACGAGCTTTCACCAACCGCAGAAACCGTCTCAGTCAGCGTTTCAATGGTTTCTGCAGTGACCTGGTCAGGATGTTCAACTGCATATTCAACCGTACTCTTGACCTGATCCAGCCAATCGCTGGTCTTGCTGGCCAAGGTTTCATAACCTTGTTGCAGTTGCGGTTTCCAGTCGTTATTGAATCGCGCATAAAGCTCGACGCCATAATCCTGCAATTGCGCAAACCATAGTTTGCTGGTTTCAATCGGGTTGTCATACCAGATTTTACCCAGATCAGCGACTGTACTATGCAATTCAATCAATGTCTGACGGATATGCAGATAGAAGTTGATCAAATCAGATGAAACCTGATTCCAGACTGTTTCAGCCAGAAGCTTGGTCGGAACAATAAATTTAGTTTCAAAATCCAAAGATTCAAAAGCCATTTTTACACCCTGTATTCGGATACAAAAAGAAAGCGGCCTGAAAAGGCCGCGAGAAGGTAAGGTTTATTAACTTTGTAACTGCTCAAACATCGCATCCATAAAGTTGCAAAGAAGTTTAATCAATTTTAGAAAAAATAAAAATGTGTCATATTGTCGCGTGACAAAATGACGCAAAAATTGGCACGTTTTATGCCTGATAAATTAGTTTACCTAGAATTTGTTTAAAAAATATACATGTTAGAGATTTCTTGTGTTGCCAGTGTGTGATTTGACCTATTAAAAATAGGTCAAATCACACACTTAAATATTGGAAAACTATTTTTTAAAAGTAAAAGTTCTTTTAAGGCGCTGTCGGCCAGTAGTTTCGATGGTATAAACTTGTGCTATCAAATTAACCTGTATTCAACTGTATCTTGTTGGATGTAACTGCTACAGGGCTTGATTTATAAGGAATTTTTGGGCGCTATTGAATAGAAAAATGGCGTCCCGAGAGGGAGTCGAACCCCCGGCCTGCCCCTTAGGAGGG